>WHTT01000008.1:0-115399 GCA_009377605.1 Luteitalea sp. | reverse complement strand
CTCCACGTGCGCCGTCGAGATCGTGATCCCCCGCTCCCGCTCCTCCGGCGCGTTGTCGATCGACTCGAACGACCGAAACTGCACCTTGGGATCGCCCTTCCCCAACACCCGGGTGATCGCCGCCGTCAGCGTCGTCTTCCCATGGTCGATGTGCCCGATCGTCCCGATGTTCACGTGCGGTTTCGACCGCTCGAACTTCTCCTTCGCCATCGCCCTTCCTCAGTCTCTCCAGATGCTGGTTGGTGTTCGCTACGCCTGCTTCGCTCGCTGGCAAGCTTCAGCGAGATGAACCAGCCTCAGAATCGCGCACCAGACTGGCTTGCCTAGCCGAAGCCCGCCGGCGTCTGGCCTGAATCAGACCAGACTTCGGCGAGGCGGAGGCTGGAGCCGATGACCGGGATCGAACCGGTGACCTCGTCCTTACCAAGGACGCGCTCTGCCTACTGAGCTACATCGGCCCAACTCAGTGGTCAGTGATCAGTAGCCAGTGGTCAGCCGGTTGGCGATCGCTCGGAGGCCCACGTCGCGATGCCGCAGCCAATTCGCCGCCAGCCCCCGAGCGCTCGCCCATCGGCTGACCACTGATCACTGGCCACTGACCACTTCTTCCTGGAGCGGGAGACGGGAATCGAACCCGCGACCAACAGCTTGGAAGGCTGTGACTCTACCACTGAGTTACTCCCGCCCTCGCGCCTCGCCTCGCCTCCTCAGCGGGTACACCCGCGGAGCCACGCCTGCTTCCCACCATGCTGGCTTTACCTAGCCGGAGGCTGGTGGCGAGGGGAGGATTCGAACCTCCGAAGCCACTGGGGCGGCAGATTTACAGTCTGCTGCGTTTGACCGCTCCGCAACCTCGCCCTGCTTTATCGTCGGCCCACACTTCACGACCACGGCGCGCAGCCCGCTGGTGCGGCTTGCCGGGGCCCGACGCGGCTAGACCGTGCGAAGTGGCGGCCAGAAGCCCTGCGCAGGGGCCCGTAGCGCCACGAAGCTCATATCTGAGTAACTGTCAGGAATGCAGCAACTTGCGACGTTTCCAGCGGCACGTAGATCAGCCGGGTCTATCATGAATCCATGGAGCTGGCGAAGGGATTCGAACCCCCGACCCGCTGATTACAAATCAGCTGCTCTACCGGACTGAGCTACGCCAGCCGGATAAAAAAGGCAGTGTAGCATAGGTCGTGCCAGCTCGCAACTCCCGTCGCGACCCCAACCTTGCAACTTTATCATCCCAGACACGCGTCTGTGGCAATTATCTCGCCTTTCTCGCCGCCGGCACCGGGGCCGTGCCTTGGCGCCTCCGCTGCCGGTGGGCCTCGAACAAGACGACGCCGGCCGCCACGGACACGTTCAAGCTTTCGACCTGCCCGGACATCGGGATCGAGACCACATAGTCGCACTGCTCGCGCACGAGGCGCCGCATCCCTCGTCGCTCGGACCCGAGCACCAACGCGGTTGGCTGTGTCAAATCCACCACGTCATACGGCGTCGTTGCTCGTCCCTCCAGCCCGACAATCCAAAGGCCGAGCTGCTTCAGTTCTTGGAGGGCACGCGCAATGTTGACGACGTCGGCAACAGGGACATGGGCCACGGCGCCGGCTGATGCCTTGGCCGCAGCACCGCCCAGCGGCGCAGCTCGCCGCAGTTGCCGCACCAGACCACGTCCGCCCGCCGCATCCACCGTCCGCAGAATCGCGCCCACGTTCTGAGGATCCTCGATGCCGTCCAGCACCACAATCAGGCTGGGCTGCTCACGGTCGATGAGATCCTCGAGAGCTCGAGCCGGCGGCACCTGTACTGTCCCAACCACCCCCTGATGCCGACCGCCGCCCGCCATTCGATCGAGCATCACGGTATCGACTCGCTCGACACGCACGTCCCGACCGCGTGCCTGCGCCAGCAGCTCTTCGATCCGCCTGTCCTTGCGGGCACCCACGTGCAGGCTCAGGACACGTCCGGCACGCAACGCCTCGCCGACTGCGTTGATGCCGAAAATGATCATCTGGACGCCTCGCCTTCGCCGCTCACCCTGTTTCCTGCCCGTGCCCTAGCAACCAGCGAGCAGCGCGACCGCATGAACGGCGATCGCCTCGCCACGGCCCGTCGCATCGACCTGCTCGTTGGTCTTACCCTTGATGCTGAGCTCCGCCACCGAGATGCCCAACGCATCCGCCAGCACGGTGCGCATGACGGTTGCATGCGGTCCGATCTTCGGCTGCTCGGCAATGACGATGACGTCGATGTTGAGGATTTCCCAGCCCGCCTCACGGACGCGTCGTGCCGCCGCCTCGAGCATCGTCACACTGTTGGCCCCCTCCCAGCGCGGGTCGGTATCCGGAAACAGCGAGCCGATGTCACCGAGGTTGGCAGCGCCCAGCAGGGCGTCGGTCACGGCGTGGCACACGGCGTCTCCATCAGAGTGCGCAATTGGACCGCGCTCAAACGGGATACGCACACCCCCGAGTATCAGCGGGCGCCCCGAACCAAGGCGGTGCAAATCGTAGCCAGCGCCGATCCGGAGGCGCGGCCGTCCAGGTGCCACCGTGGCGCGTCCGCGCGCGAGGTCTGCGTGCGTCGTGATCTTCACGTTCCCTGCGTCGCCGGTCACCAGGCGCACGCGATGGCCTGCCTGCTCGGCGAGCCCCGCTTCATCGGTCGCCGCGGCACCGCGGGTGCCAAGGTCGACAGCCTCCGCCAGCACCTCACGCCGGAAGCCTTGCGGTGTTTGCGCCAGAAAGATCGTCTCACGCGGCAGCGTCCGCTGGACGATGGGCCGGCCATCCTCCACGCTGGCCTGCTTCACCGTATCGTGGACCGCAAGCGCGACGGCGGCGGCGCCCGATTCGGCCGCGGCATCGATCGTCTGTTCGATCATCGTATGCGTGACGAATGGCCGCGCAGCATCGTGCACCAAAACGATGTCGGCGTCGGGCGCCGAGGCATGAAACCCGTTCGCGACGGAGTCTTGCCGCCGTGCCCCTCCCGCGACGAGACGCAGCGGCTTACCACAGGGGCGCTCGGCGAGTGACCGCGCTTCGGGCGCGTCGACGTCTGGCACGACGACCAGGATCTCATCGACGCGTGGCACGCGAGCAAAGGCTCGAACGCTATGCTCGACCAACGTGGTGTCGCCGAGCGACAGCCACTGCTTTGCAACCGGCCCTCCCAGACGCTCACCGCGCCCTGCGGCAGCGATGATGACCGAAACCTTCATAGCACAGGGGTCAAGGGCTAGACGCCTTGCATGACCTTTCGAATGAACCCGAGATTTCGCCCCATGTCCGCCTCGACGTCGCCGCTGGGAGAGTCCGTCTCGAGCTGTGCCCACTGATCGAAGCCGATCTCGACGAGCGCCTGCACGACACCCGGAAAGTCAATCGTCCCTTCGCCCAGATAGTGCGGGTTGTCCTTCAGGTGGATCTCACAAATGCGCTCGCTCCCGAGCCAGCGGATCTCCTCGATCACATTGAAGCCACTCTTGGTCGAGTTACCGACGTCGTAGTACACGAGAATCGCTGGCGACTTCGCCCGCTCCATGATACGGGCATTGTCGCGTGCGGAGATGGTGTTCTCGAGACCAAGGACTACGCCTGCCTGGTCCGCGCTCGGGGCCACCTCCCGCAGAGCGTCGCCAACATAATCCATCTCGGTAGTCGTGGTCAGGGCACCCTTGCCGAAGAACGGCAGCAATACCACACGAACACCCATGGCCTTGGCGATCGGGATGGAGTCGGCAACCCATCGCTGCCCGAGCGGGTCGTTCTTCAGGTAGTTCCGATGAAGGATGTCCAGGCAGAGCGACGCAATTGGCAAGCTCCCTTTGCGGGAAGCGTCGAGATACTGCTGCTGCAGCGACGCGTCCGCCAGCGGCAAGGTCGTCACGGCACCCTCCCCGCCGCGACCAATGCTGACCTGAACACCATCGAAGCCAATCCGCTTCGCCAGCGACACCGCTTCGATCTCGAGCGTTTGTTTCAGATTCCAATCCGTGACACCTACCTTGAAGGAGGCCCCAGCGGCGGCGGCTTCGGCCAGCGCCCGTGCCGCCGGCCACGCCGAGAGCCCCGCCAGCGTCCCCACGCCGTACTGGATGAACCGTCGTCGATCCACGGACATCGAACCCTCCAATCCTGGGAGAATGATACCGGACTTCGTCTGGTCGTGCGCCCGGGCTCACTCGTGTCTGAGGGCTACGACAGGATCCACTGACGCCGCCTTCCGTGCTGGAATCAGCGCAGCCAGTGCTGCCGTCGCAATCAGCACGGCTATGGACAGTGCAAGCAGCCGCGGGTCGTGACCGCTGACGCCATACAGCAGTCCGGCAATGAGCCTCCCGAGCACGAGCGTAAGTCCAATGCCGCCGAACGTTCCGGCGAGCATGACGGGCAGGAGCTGCCGAAGGACGTGCCATTGAATCTGTCGACGGCGGGCGCCTAATGCCATTCGGATGCCGATCTCGCTCGTGCGACTTGCGACGTGGTAACTGAGAAGACCAAACAGCCCGGTCGCCGCCAAGATCAACGACAAGGCGGCCACGCCCGTCGATACGTTCGCAAGCCATCGGTTTTCGGTGGTTGCGCGATCTTTGTTTTGGTCGAGTGTGCGGTAGTTCTCCACGTAGTGCTGGCCTCGTGCGGCAACCACTCGCCGCACTTCCGCGGAGGGCAGCGGCGCGCCGCTTCGGGTCTTGACGAGGAGGAACGGCGACCAGATATCGGGATCTCGCCATAAGTCGATGTAAACCATGTGCGGCTCTCGCCGGAGGGGATGGTGGAGCTGCGCGTCCGCGGCGATTCCAACCACGCGCAGCCGCTTCTCCAATCTCGCCTCGCCGACGCGGATGTGTCGTCCGATCAAGCGCTCACCGCCGAATCGCTTTCCCAGCGACTGACTGACAATGGTCGGCGTTTCCCCGCTCGACTCGCCCGTACCCTGATCCGAGCGCCGGAACCCCTCGCCCGCGACGAGTGGCACGCCCAGCGTCTCGAACAGCTTGTCTGTCACGGTCAGAATCTCCGCGCGGACGTCGGCGCTTATCGCAAGACTCTCGACGCTCGCTACTGGTTTCTCCAATCCTGTGATCGAGAGCGGCGCGAAATCAACAACGCTTGCTGAGGCCACGTCGGGAAGCGCCTCGAGCTGATCGACGAGATCTCGATAGTAGGGGACTCGCGTGGCCGTCGGTGTGACACCGGGAATGCCTGCCAGAGTGACGACCGATACACCTCGCATGCGCATTCCCAGATCGACGGCAAGGAGGCGACTGAGCGAGGCTGTGAGTAACCCGCTCCCAGAGACCAAGGCCAAAGCCACTGCGACCTGGACTCCCAGCAGGATCTTCTGCGTGCGTGTGGTCGTTCCGACTATCCCTCGACCGCTTCCCTTCAGCCCGCCTGCGTCCGCCAGGCGACCGGCCTGCCAGACTGGGACGATCGCGAGCGCAGTCGCGACTATCGCAATCAGCACGGTCAGGAACAGCAACGTTCGGAGGTCAAGCCACAGGCTGGGAGTCGCCGGGCTCAAGACAATCCCGAGCATCGACTCCGCTTGAACGGCCACCAGGCGGTTCATTCCTCCGGCGAGCAGGGTGCCAAGAGCTGCGCCAACCAGGACCAACGGCGCAGTCTCCAGCGTAAGCAGGCGCACGAGCGCGACGCGCGAAGCGCCGAGAGCCAGCCGTGTCGCAATCTCGCGTTGCCTGGCGAGGCCACGCCCCAGGAAGAGAATCGCGAGGTTCACGCAACCCACCAGCAGCATCGCGGTGCAGATCCCCCAACTGCCGTAAAGCGGTCCTTCAAAGCGGCGCTCGAGCCGCGCGTTGCCTCCCGTCTCCAGGCCTCGCGCTGCGGATCGAACAACGAGTCGGCGGTTGACGTACTCGCGCTGTTGCGAGGCGGTATAGCGAGCTGGAGCGCCCTCAGCGAACAGGCGCCGTTCCATCGCGCTCAGCGTCGCCTGCGCCTGCTCCCGCGACACAGAAGGGGCCAGTCGACCGAGCACAACCACCCAAAAATGAAACGGATCCGGCCCGTCGGGCGCAATGCCACCCCTCCAGGGTCTCTGCGCTAGCGGGACGATCACTTCAGCGGGGCTTCCTGGCGTAAACCCCGTGAACCCTGGCTCCGCCACGCCAATAATGCTGAATACGGATCCCGCCACTCTGATCTCTTCGCCGAGCACGTCGGGAGAGCGCCCGAAAGCGCTTCGCCACAGCGAGTCCGTCAGGACGGCGACTCTCCGGGCGCTCGGGTCGTCATCGCGCATCGTGAACGGAGGATCGCCACCGTGGTAAAGGCCGGACTCCGCCTGAGCGAGCGCAGCGCCTGCTTCAGGTCCCGAAAGATCATCTCCACGCGCCACCACGAACGAACCTGTCGGCATTCTTCCTTGATCTGCTCGGCGCCCCCAAAGTGTGCTCTGGCTCGACTCCGCGCCTCTGCTGGCGTCATACCGCTCGCGATGTAATCAGCGACCTGTCGCTCCAGATGGTCGCGAAGCTCCGCGTCGAGATCCCTTTCCCTTCGCTGTCGCCGCTTGCCAAGAGCCGAGCCGAAGCGGAACATTGGCAACCTCCTAAACGTTTGACCTCAATAGCCTAGACCTTCTACACGTCTGGCGCAAGACCGTTCGCTGATCAAGAAGAAGAAACCAGACAAAGCGGAGATTTCGCGTCCAGGGACACGGCCCGACGCGCTCAACGCGGCTCGCGGTGAACGGCGACGCCGAAGATGACGAGCGCGACACCGGCGACCTCGGCAGGCGACGGGATCTGCCGCAAGACGACGATGCCAACCACGGCAGCGGTGGCGGGCAAGAGCGAGAGGAGCAGCGCAAAGGTTGCGCGTGACAGCCGCGCCATCGCGAGCTGGTCGCACACGTAAGGAATCACCGACGACGAGATCCCCACTCCGATACCGGCGGCGAGCAGCGTGGGTTGCACGAGCGCGGGCGCGGCGTCGCGGATGCCGATTGGGATCGCAACCACCATCGCAATGAGCATCGCCAAGCCGAGCCTGTCGATCCCTTGCGCGCCGCCGCCCGCGGCGAGGCGATGGCCGAGCACGATGTACATGACGAACAGGGCGCAGTTGGCAAAGGCGAACAGGAAGCCGATTGGCTCGCCGGCGAGGCGAACGCCGGTCAGCACGTACACGCCGGTCGCCGCGAGACCGAGAGCGACCCAGTTGCGGGCGGTGCGCATGCCGGCTGCGGCCAGGGCAATTGGCCCGAGGAACTCGATCGCGCCGACGGTGGCAAGCGGCAGCCGATCGATCGCGATGTAGAAGCAGGCATTCATCGAGGCGAGGACGCCGCCGAGCAGCACCACCAGCAGTCGCGCGCGCGCATCGAGTGCCCGAAAGAAGCGCCACGGCCGTCGCCAGAGCGCGAAGACCGCCGCGGCGCTCGCGATCCGCAGCCAGGCCACGCCGAGCGGGGCGACCCGCGCGAACAGCAGCACGGCGAACGCGGGACCGAGGTAGTGGAACAACGCGCTCACAAGGAAGAACGCGTGCGGCGGCACACGCGCCGCCAGCGCTGCGGCACCCATGCCCGCACTATGGCACTGCCACAGCCGGTGGCGAATGCCATCACCAAGGTGTCGGTGTGATTCTTCCTTCAATCTGAGGCCAGATCGGCGTGGGTCGCCTTCAGGGTCACGCGCTCTCGATGTTTACCCCTGGCGGGCGTTTGAGGCGGGCTGATGCGGCGCAGGCTCCGCGACAGGTCCCACTTCGAGCGGCAGGCTCACCGTGAACACCGTATGGCCTGGCTCGGAGCTCACGGTCACGCGGCCGCTGTGCTGGAGGGTGACGACGCGCTGTACGATGTCGAGGCCGAGACCGGTACCGGTTCCCATGGCCTTGGTCGTGTAGAACGGCTCGAAGATGCGCGATTGCAGCGCCTCGGGAATGCCACTGCCGTTGTCGATGACGCGGATCTCCACGCCGTCGTGCTCCCGCTCGGCTTCAATCCGGATACGCCCGCCGGTCTGCGGCAGCGCATCGATGGCGTTGTCCAGCAGGTTCGTCCACACTTGTGTCAGCTCGCCGGGATGGCCCGGCACCTTGGGAAGGTCTTCGGCGTACGCACGCTCAATCGCGACTTGCTTCTTCTTGATCTGATGCCCCAGCATGACCAGCGTGTTGTCCAAACCCTCGCGCACGTCGGTGAGCTGGCGCTCTATCGCGCGGTCCATGTGGGAATAGGCCTTGATCGAGGCCACCAGCTCGGAGATGCGCCCCGCCGCTGCAACAATCTCGCCGAGCAGACGGTCTGCCGCCAGGCTCGCCTCGAGCCACGCGAGCACCTCCGGCAGCGTCTCGGCCGGCAGCGTGGACAAGCCAGATTCGAGGTCGCTCGCCGTCACGCCCGCATCGGCATACGTCTCGGCCAGCACCCACGGTTGCTCGACGCCACGAGCTTCCAACCAGTCCGCAATGGCGTCCTCCTGACGCCCGCGCTCGACGGGCGAGAGCCCCTCCGCGGCGTGGCGCTGCAGGACCATCTGTCGCATCTGTTCAAGCGTCTCGGCGTGTCCGTGTATCAGCTCGCACGCCGCCAGCTCGGACGCCGCCTCGCTCAATGTGCGCAGCCGATCCTTGAGGGCACTGGCAGCGCGGGTCACAGCCGCAGCAGGATTGTTCAGCTCGTGTGCGAGCCCTGAGGACAGCTTGCCGAGCGCCATCAGCTTCTCGCGCTGCCCCACCCATCGCGTCGTCTCGCGGATCCGATCGGACAGCAACGCTACCACCCGCTTGCTCAGCTCAGGGTGTAGCGCCAGCATCTCCGGGAACAGATCCTTGAGAATCGCCAGCAGCCGCGAAGGCTTCGTGGCAATGCCCTCGGCGGTGTACGCCTTCATCCGCGAGTAGGGCAGCAACCCGCCCACCGTGCCCTGCTCGGCAGTGAAGAACGTCGTCATCTGCCCGTTCATCAGTCCGCGGACATCGAACTCCCCTTCGAGCAGGATGACCATCCGATCCGGCGTGCCACCCGGCTCGAAGAGCCGCTCGCCGGCCGACGCCGTCATCAGCTCGCCATGCTCGACGAACCAGGTCAGCACGTGGTCCGGGAGATCGTCGAAGAACGCTATCCGGCGAAGCTCTTCAATCGTCGTTCGAGGAGTAGTCATGAAACTGCCAGATATTGATGCACGAAATGCACCGCGACGGAGCCTTCACCCACCGCCGACGCGACGCGCTTGATGGACTCGTGCCGCACGTCGCCGGCGGCAAACACACCAGGCACGCTGGCTTCGAGCAGATACGGTTCGCGCGGGAGCGGCCATTCGCCGAGCTGCTCTGCCTTGAGATCGGTACCCGTCAGCACGAAACCGTGCGCGTCACGCGCGATTGATCCGTTCAGCCACGCCGTGTTCGGCTCCGCGCCAATGAACACGAACAGGAACTTCGTCTCGACGCGCTCCTGGTCGTCGCTGTCACGGTCGCGCAAGGTGATACCGTCGAGGTGCGACTCGCCGTGGCACGCACTGATCTCGGTGTGCAGCCGGATGGCGACATTTGGCAGTGATTGCAGGCGATCGACCAAATACTGGGACATCTTCTCGCCGATGGACCGCCCCCTCACCACGAGCACGACGCGCGAGGCGTGCTCGGCGAAGTACATGGCCGCCTGGCCCGCAGAGTTGCCAGCGCCGACGATGCAGACGTCCTCGCCGTTCGTATGGAGCGCCTCGGTGGTCGCGGCACCGTAGTAGATGCCCCGGCCGGTCAGTGCGTGCGCGCCGGGCGCGTCCAATTGCCGCCAGCGGACGCCGGTCGACAGCATCAGCGCCTTGCAGCTGATTCGTGCGCCGTCACCGCACGTGAGGAGCTTGTACGGCCCCTCGAACGTGAGCTGGCAGATCTCCTGCGGCGACAGAATCTCCACGTTGAAGCGGCGCGCCTGCGTCACGGCCCGCCGCGCAAGGTCCCCGCCCGAGAGCCCCGACGGAAAGCCGAGATAGTTCTCGATGCGGCTGGACGTACCGGCTTGCCCGCCTGGCGCTTCCCGTTCGATCAGGACGGTCTTCAGACCCTCGGATGCGCCGTAGACGGCCGCCGCCAGGCCTGCCGGCCCGCCGCCCACGATGGCAAAGTCGTAGGTCTCGGCGGCAGCCGCCGTGCGGAGCCCGAGCTTCTGCGCCAGTTGTGCAACCGTGGGGGCGTAGAGCTTTTCGCCGCTGGTCAGTACGAGGAGCGGTAATTGCGTCGCGGGGCTGTCCAACTTGGCGGCAATCGCCTTTGCCGTCTCCTCCTGTTCGACGTCGAGGAACTCGTACGGCGCGTGATTGCGCGCGAGAAAGTCTTTGAGCGTGTGCACCTCGGGCATCCAGCGGCTGCCGATGATCCGCACGCCTCCATACCCGAGCTTGTGTCCCGCCTTCCAGTCCTCGAGCAGATCGTCGATGACCGGATACAGCCGCTCGGAGGGCGGATCCCACGGTTTGGTGAGGTAGTAGTCGACCTGAGACTGGTTGATGGCGGCAATGGCGGCGTCGGTATCGGCGTACGCGGTCAGCAGGGCGCGCTTGCTGTCCGGATACCGATGACGAGCCTCGGTGAGGAACGTCACGCCGTCCATGTTGGGCATTCGTTGGTCCGAGACCAGGAGCGCCACGGGACTCGCAGCTTCGACCAGCTCGTCGAGCGCCTGCAACCCTTGCGGCCCCGATTCGGCTCGGAGAACGCTGTACTCCTCCCCGTAGCGCTGGCGCAGGTCCCTGGCGATGGACCGCAGCACCTGCGGGTCATCATCGACGGTTAAAATGACTGGTTTTTCCATGAATGACTGGTATCTCCGTGCCTCTTCGAGCATACACGGTTTGCCGCAGGGGCCGACCTATCCGTACGGGCAGGTCTCAGCGCAGGGAAAGGGATCAAGGGATCAAGGGCTCAAGGGCTCAAGGGCTCAAGGGATCAAAGGTGGTTCTTCGGGCGTACGTAGCTCGGTGCGCGCAGACCCGCAGCCGACGACCCGGAAACTCCGTCTTCACCCCGCTGAGCGAGCCACCCACCCTTGATCCCTTGATCCCTTGATCCCTTGATCCCTTGATCCCTTGATCCCTCTACCCCTTCGTTCTCTCAACCACCGCCGCGATCCTTTGCTGCACCTGCCCCGACAGCCGGCGCGCATCGTCGCGCGACAGGTCGGTCGTGGGAATAGGATCGAAGAGCTCGAGCTCCACCCGACCAGGGCAGGTCATCAAGTTGCCCTTTCGCATCACGAAGCGGCTGCCGTGAATGGCGACCGGGACGACCGGCAAGCCATGCTCGATCGCCATCTTGAACGTGCCGGCCTTGAAAAGCCGCAGAGAGCCGTCCACGCTGCGCGTCCCCTCCGGAAAGACCGTCAGCGAGACCCCCGCCCGCATGAGCTGCGCCACCTGGCGGAAGACACTCGCGCCGGGGTTGCGCCGATCGACGAGGACGTGCCCAGCGCGACTCAGGTGCCAACCGAGAAACGGGAAGCGGCCCAGGGAATCCTTCGCAAGAATACGTACCTCGAACGGCAGCGCCGAGAAGAGAATCGGAATGTCGTAAATGCTCTGATGGTTTGCAGCAAAGACGTACGTCTTCTGCCGATCGACCCGCTCCAGGCCCGATATCCGGACATCCACGCCCGTCGTGGCCAGAATCAGCCAAGACCAGATGCGCGCGCAACGATGCGCGAACCGGCCACTGCGGTCAACGAGCGACGAGGCTATCGACAGCGTGCCCAGCGCAATGGTGTAGACACTGATGGCAGGAATCAGGAAGCAGACGGTGCGCCACCAATGGAACGGGGGAAGCCGACTCACGCCGAGTTCACGTCTGAGTGACGGGACGCGTCCTGTTTCGATATGACTCGGTGCGTGGACTGTTCGACGGGCGAGGCGTGGAAGGCGGCGAGGAGGCCGGCTCGGCGTTCGGCTGACTGATGGACTGTCCCTGGTGCAGCGCCTGCTGGGCCTGCGCAACGGCGCTCGGCTCGATGTAGCGTCCGAAGATCATCTTGCCGGCAGTGGTCTGGAGCACACTCGTGACGACGACGTCGATGTACTTGCTGATCATCTTGCGGGCATTATCGACCACCACCATCGTGCCATCGTCGAGATAGGCCACGCCTTGGTTGTACTCCTTGCCTTCCTTGAGGATGAAGACCTTCATGAACTCGCCCGGCAAAACGACGGGCTTGAGGGCGTTGGCCAGCTCGTTGATGTTGAGCACGCCGACGCCGCGGAGCTGGGCCACCTTGTTGAGATTGAAGTCGTTGGTGACGATCTTCCCGTTGAGCGCACGCGCGAGCTCAATGAGCTTCAGATCGACCTCGCGCACGTCGGGGAAGTCCATGTCGGAGATCATGACTTCGACGCCCGCCATCTTCTGAATCTTCTGGAGGATGTCGAGGCCACGCCGGCCCCGATTGCGCTTCAGCGTATCCGATGAGTCGGCAACGAACTGCAGCTCCTTCAGCACGAACTGCGGGACGATCAGCGCCCCCTCGAGGAAGCCCGCCTCACAAATGTCGGCAATGCGGCCATCGATGATGACGTTCGTGTCCAGAATCTTGTGATGCCTGTCGGGCTCGGTCGACCGAAACAGCGACAGCAACCGCGCGGGCTCGAGCCACTCTCCCTTCATGCCGCCGATGACGAGCCCCAGGTACGGGAGCGCCAGCAGCAGGAGCGTGTGAAGGAAGATGATGCGGGAGTCGGCGCTGTTGGTCCAAAACAGCGCCGCGCCAATCGTCTTCGCCACCAGGACGCCCACCACGCCGCCAATCACGGCGCCGATGACGCTCGTGACCGCCGTATGGCGCAGCGCAATCTCCAGCGCCACCATCAAGCAGGCGAGGCCGAGCCCGAAAAGGGCGTTGAGGGCAGGCTCCGTGTGGAACGGTTGCAGGCGGTAGGCCGTGAACGTGATGGCGCCCACGAGGGCGACGCGTCCCAGAATGAACCACACCATGAATGCGTTCCTACGGTAGGTAGGGCGCGCTCGCCGAGCGCGCCGTCACGGCCGCCTCGGCGACGCCCAAAACGGCCGCCTCGGCGAGGCGGCCCTACCTAGTGTCCCGAAACTGAGATTCAGAACCCTAGCTCCGGCACCATCATACCCAATTCACCAGGCGATGATCTCCTCGAGTGCATCGGCGACGTTCGTGACGCCAATCACCTCGCAGGCCCCCCCAGCCTCCTCGGGGGACGCATTGCCCTTTGGCACCACGCACCGGGTGAATCCCATTTGCGCGGCTTCGCGGAGACGCAGCGCCGCCTGTCCCGTGGCTCGGACCTCGCCCGCCAGTCCCACCTCACCAAACAGGGCGGTCCCCGCCCGCACCGGCCGATTTCTGAGGCTCGAGGCCACGGCCGCCACGACGCCCAGATCGGCCGCGCGCTCGTCAACGGTCATCCCCCCGGCCACGTTGACAAAGACATCCTCTCCGAGCAGGTGCAAACCGGCGCGCTTCTCCATCACCGCCAGCAGGAGCGCGAGACGGTTGGGATCCACGCCGTTGGCCATACGACGGGCGAGCGCGCCGTAACTCGCGCCGCTCACGAGCGCCTGCACCTCGACGAGCACGGGGCGGGATCCCTCCATGCAGCACAGGACCGCGGAGCCAGGCGCATCCACAGGGCGCTCCGCCAGAAACACGGCCGACGCGTTGGGCACGGGTCGCAGACCTGCGCTCGTCATTTCGAACACGCCCAGCTCGTTCGCCGCGCCAAACCGGTTCTTCACCGCACGCACGACGCGATACGTCTGATGCCGCTCGCCTTCGAAGTACAGGACCGTGTCGACCACGTGCTCGAGCACCTTGGGACCAGCGAGGCTCCCATCCTTCGTGACGTGCCCGGCGAGGATCGTTGGCACATTTCGACCCTTGGCCTGAAAGAGCAACTGCGTCGCCGCTTCGCGCACCTGCCCAACGCTACCTGGCGCCGACGGCAGCCGCGACGAGAACACCGTTTGAATGGAGTCCACGACCAGCAGCGCAGGCCGCAGCCGGTCAGCTTCCTGGACGATACGCTCAATCGAGGTCTCGGCGAGGAGAAAGAGTGGAACGGCGCCGACACCGAGTCGCTCGCCGCGCGACTTGATCTGATGCTCGGACTCTTCCCCGGATGCGTACAGGACGGGACCTCCGGCAGGTGCCGCCTGTCGAGCGAAGTGCGCAGCGGCCTGCAAGAGCAGCGTGGACTTGCCGATGCCCGGCTCACCGCCAAGCAGCACGAGCGATCCTGGCACGAGCCCACCGCCAAGGACACGATCGAACTCGCCGACGCCGCTCGAAAGGCGGTTGGCTTGTACGAGATCGACATCTTCGTATCGTTGCGCTCCCGCGGACGTTGTTGGGAGGCCGAAGCGTGGCGTGGCATCCGTTGCGGCGATACGCTCCTCGACGAGCGAGTTCCACGCTCCGCACTCGGTGCAGCGGCCCATCCATTTCGGAGATTGTGCGCCGCATTCCTGGCAAACGAACACCACCTTGGGAGGTTTCATCGCGTGTGCCCTGCTAGGATCGCACCATGGAACGCCACATTGTCATCGACACGGTCTCGCCACGGGTCGATTGCGGGCGCTACCCCGTCAAGTGGATAGTCGCGGAGCCGTGTGTGGTCGAGGCCACCCTCTTTCGCGATGGGCACGAGCTCATCCAAGCGGTTGTCGCCTGGCGGAGGCGGAGCGAGAAGCGGGCGACGGAAGCGGCGATGACGCTCGTCAACCCAGGACTCGATCGCTGGCAGGCCGAGCTGCGGTTTCCCGAGCCAGGCCGCTACGTGTACACGATTCGCGCATGGACCGATCGCTACGGCTCCTGGCTCGCGGATCTGCGGAAGCGCGTGGAAGGCGGGCAGCGCGATGTCCGGAGTGAGGTGCTGGAGGGACTGGAGCACCTCGTGCGGTTTCGCACGCGCGCCCGTACCGCCGACCGGCGCCGGCTCGATGAGACCGTCGAGATGTTGTCGTCGCCGGACGATGCGCGCGCGGCGCTCGACCTGGCTTCCTCTGTCGCGGAGCTCGCCGCGCGTCTCGATACGCGTGCGGACCTCGTCGTCTTCAAGCCGGAGATCGAGATCGTCGTCGAGCGGGAGCGAGCACGAGCCGGGGCCTGGTACGAGCTCTTCGTGCGCTCGCAGGGCACAGAGCCGGGCAAGCCGGCCACCTTCGCGGACGCGGAGCGCCGCCTGCCGGACATTCGCACGATGGGATTCGACGTGGTCTACCTCGCGCCAATTCATCCCATCGGCCACACGCACCGCAAGGGGCGCAACAACCAACTCGTGGCGAGGCCTGACGACCCCGGCAGCCCGTGGGCAATCGGCAGCGAGGCGGGCGGGCATGACAGCGTGGACCCCGCGCTGGGCACGCTGGAGGACTTCGACCGCTTCGTGGAAGCGGCCGACGCCCTGGACATGGAGATTGCCCTCGACTTCGCGATCCAAGTGTCTCCTGATCATCCGTGGGTACGGGAGCACCCGGAGTGGTTCTATCACCGCCCCGACGGCAGTATCAAGTACGCAGAGAATCCGCCGAAGAAATATGAGGACATCTATCCATTGAACTTCGACTGCGACGATCGGTCCGCCCTCTGGGAGGAGATTCGTCGAGTCCTGCTGTTTTGGATCGATCATGGCGTGAAGATCTTTCGCGTGGACAACCCCCACACCAAGCCTCAGGCATTCTGGCAGTGGCTCATTGATGAAATCCACGCCGAGCACCCCGACGTGATCTTCTTGGCAGAAGCGTTCACGCGGCCGCCAATGATGATGACGCTGACCAAGGCGGGATTCAGCCAGTCCTACACCTACTTCACGTGGCGCAACACGAAGGCAGAGCTGACCGAGTATTTGACCGAGCTGGCGCAGCCCGACGCGGTGACCGCCTTCCGGCCAAACTTCTTCGCGAACACACCTGACATTCTGCCACGCATTCTCGCAGATGGCGGGCGGCCTGCCTTCGAGATGCGCCTCGTGCTGGCTGCGACGCTCTCTCCCTCTTATGGCATCTACAGCGGCTTCGAGCTCTGTGAGAGGAGCTGGATGCCCCACCATGCGATTCCAGGCGACATCGAGTACGCGGACTCGGAGAAGTACGAGGTGAAAGTGCGCGATTGGGACGCGCCGGGCCACATCAAGGATCTCATCGCCCGCGTCAACCGCATCCGCCAGGAGAATCCAGCGCTGCAACGTCTGGAAACGCTGCGGTTCCTGGACACCGACAGCGACCATCTCTTGGCGTACGCGAAATGGTCGATCGATCACACGAACGTCCTTCTCGTGTGCGTCAACCTCGATCCGCACCGACCGCACGAGTGTCACGTTCACGTTCCGGCCGACGTCGCGCGCGTCGCTTCGGGCGCGTCCTACGTCGTTCGAGACCTGTTGACCGACGCGTCGTACACGTGGTCCGATCACAACTACGTCCGCCTCGACCCGGATCGAGTGCCAGCGCATATCTTGCGCGTCGAGCGCGCTTGATCACGTACCTTACGTGTCTGGTCAGTGATATGGACGGTGTTACGCCTCCTGTCGAGACTCCCACGATTAAAGTAACGGACGCCTGGGAGCGCCTCTTCGACCCCGATCACGCGTTGGCGCTGTCAAAGGTCCTCGCCGCCTGCCTGCCCGCGCGCCGCTGGTTTCGGTCGAAGTCCCGCTCGATTGTTTCGGTGACCCTCATTGATCTGATCAACCTGCCATGCGCGGATGCCACGGCGTATCTCACAGTCGTGCAGGTCACGTACGCACAGGGAGAACCGGAGCGCTATCTCCTCCTGCTCGGGCTGGCCGACCGATCTCAGGCAGGCGAGATCCTACGCGCCAGTCCGCAGGCCGTCATGGCCCATCTCACGATGGCGGATGGCTCGGCGGGTGTCCTGTACGATGCGGTGGGCGACCCGAGTATCTCGCTGGCGCTGCTCGACCTCATTGCCGAGCACCGCCGGCTCGAGGGCCGCGCCGGCGAAGTTTGCGGACACACGACCGGCGCCTTCGAACAGATTCGCGGCACCGGTGTGCTCGAGCCTCACGTGCTCAGGGCCGAACAGACCAATACGTCCATTCGATTTGGGGACCGGCTCATCCTCAAGCTCTATCGACGCCTCGATGAGGGCGTCACGCCAGACCTCGAGATTGGAGCGTACCTGACGACGGACGTGACCTATCCGCACACGCCTGCCGTCGCTGGGCATCTCGAATCGAAGACAGACGAAGGGCGAGCCGTGACCCTTGCGTTGCTCCAGGCCTATGTGCCCAATCGGGGCGATGCCTGGAGCTATTCGCTCACGTGTCTCGATCAGTTCTTTGATCGTGTGCCGATTGACGACGCCTCCGCGACGTCTCCAATCGCTGCGTTGATTGGCGACTATCTCGAGGCGGTTCGCTTGATTGCTCAACGCACTGCGGAGCTTCATCTTGCCCTCGCGGCTGCCGCACGTGATCCCGCCATGACGGCCGAGCCGTTCGACGAGAGGCATCGCGAGTCGCTCTGCCGCGACATGCGGCACCGTGCCTCTCAGGTGTTTCGACAGCTGCGCGACGCCCTGCCACAATTGCCGGCCAGCGTCCTCCCCAGCGCCCAACGCGCGCTTCGCCTCGAGGCGAGGGCGCTGGAAGATCTGGGATCGATCTTGCGCGTCGGCAACGCCGGTCAGAGAATCCGTATCCACGGCGACTACCATCTGGGGCAGCTGCTGCGCGCCGGTGACGATTTCGTCGTGATCGACTTCGAGGGAGAGCCGGCGCGTCCCCTCAGCGAACGGCGCATGAAGCGTTCAGCGCTCGCCGATGTCGCGGGCATGCTGCGCTCGTTTCAGTACGCAGCCTTCTCGGCGCTGATCCAGCGAACGACCGGAGAGAGCGGCGCATCGCTGTCGCGCCTCGAGCACTGGGCGCGTCTGTGGGAGCGCTTCGTCGGTACCACGTTTCTCGATCGTTACTTGGAGGCTGCCTCGAAGGGACGCTTCCTACCCGACGATCGGGATGCAAGACGCATTCTGCTGAAGGTGCACCTCCTCGACAAAGCCGTCTATGAGCTGGGCTACGAGCTCAATCACCGCCCAACCTGGCTCGAGGTCCCCTTGTGGGGGCTCGACGACCTGCTGAAAACGGGGACAGCCCCCGTTTTACGAAAGACGTAAGAAAGAAGCCAGTCGTCCTCCCCGTCCGCACCGGAAGAGGCTCCTTCTTACGTCTTTCGTAAAACGGGGGCTGTCCCCGTTTTCTCTACCGGCAGCTGTGCCGCCTCCCACGCGGCCATGCCTCCGGCCAGCTCGACCAAGTGTTCGAATCCGTGACGCTCGAGCGAGCTCACGGCAATTGAAGAGCGATATCCGCTCGCGCAGTGAATGACGAGCCGGCGATTGCGAGGCAGCGTGTCCATCCGTGCCTGGAGCTGACTCAGCGGCACGTTCAGGCTGCCTCGTATATGTTGTTTTTGCCACTCTAATGCGGTCCGAACATCCAACACGAGAGGCGGTGTCAGGGAATCCAGGTCCTCCGCAATCACGGCGGCAGTCGCACGTTGGGTTCGAACGATCAGGTCAGGCCGTGCCTCGAGCGCCTGCATGCCGCCGTCGAGATAGCCGGCGACAGCATCGAAGCCAATCCGTCCGAGCCTCGTCGCGGCCTCTTCTTCGCGTCCTGGGTCGCCAATGATGATGATCGGCCGATCGTAGGCCAGCACCGTGCCGGCCCAGGTCGCATACTGTCCACTGAGCGCAACGTTGATACTGCCGGCCAGGTGACCTTGGGCGAAATCGGCTGGCTCGCGAACGTCGAGCAGTTGGGCGTCGCTCTCGCTGGACATCTTCACCACCTGCGCCAGCGAGAGTGGTGTCAGCACGCGCTGCAAGATCGCGTCGAGCGTCGGCCGCTCTTTCGCGTTCAGGATCGCATCGTATGTGAAATACGGCGGCGCGTCTGGCTGATCGGCCGTGACGAGCGTCACGAACTGCTCCCGCGACATCGGCTGAAGCGCGTAGTTCGACCGCCGCTGGTCCGCGATCGTCGCGGTCGCCTCCTGGCTGATGCTCCTCCCACACAGTGATCCTGCGCCGTGCGCCGGATACACCAGCGTCTCGTCCGGCAGCGGCAGGAGCTTCGCGTGCAGCGACTCGTACAACAGCCGTCCGAGATCGGTTGCGGACCACCCCAGAGAAGCACGCAGGTCCGGGCGGCCCACCTCGTCGATGAACAGCGTGTCGCCCGTGAGCACCGCATATGGCCGGGTGGCATCGCGCTCGAGATCGAACACGAGAATCGAGATCGATTCCGCGGTGTGTCCAGGTGTTTCCAGCACGTGCATGCGCACCTGGCCGAACTCGAGCGCATCGCCCTCCTTCATTGCCGTGTAGGTGTATTCGGCACGAGCCGACGTGCCCAGATAGATCCTGGCTCCGGTGCGATCGCGAAGCTCCAGGTGACCTGCGATGAAGTCAGCGTGGAAGTGAGTCAGGAATACGTGGCGGATCAGGAGGCGATCGCGCTCCGCTTCCTCGAGATATGCGTCGACGTCCCGCCGAGGATCGACGACGGCGGCCGTGCGCGTCTGCTCATCACCGATGAGATACGACGCGTGCGCCAGGCAGTCGAGGTAAAACCGCTTGAAGATCATGTGTCCCACGCCTTCCGCCACCCATGTCGACACGAGCGCAGGCACCGTCAATGGTAGACCCGATCGATTCGGCTACCCAAGCGACAGAGGAGCTCGTAGGGGATCGTACCAATGGCCGCCGCCATCTCACGCACGTCGAGGCGCTCATCCTCCTGGCGCCCGAGGATGACGACCTCGTCTCCCGGCGAAACATCCAGACCAGTGACGTCGACGCTGATCATGTCCATGGAGACGGCCCCAACGATGGGGACGCGGCGGCCGCGCACGAGCACCCAAGCCCGGCCCGCGAGGCGTCGGTCGAGGCCGTCGGCATAGCCGGCCGGCACGACGGCCATGGTGGCAGGCCGACGAGCGTGGTATCGCAGGCCGTAGCCCACACCCTCGTCTGGGCGCAGGCCCTTGACGGCGACGATGCGACTGGTCAGGGAGAGCACCGGCGCGATCTCGAGCGTTGTTGCAAGCGGCGGTGGCACCACGCCGTACAAGAGCAGACCTGGGCGGACTGCATCGTACCAAATTCGCTCGTCTCTCAGCAGCGCTGCGCTGTTGGCGGCATGCGCCTTCGCCGGATGCAGCCCCACCTCCGTCACGAGACGGCGCGCCGCCTCGAATCGCTCGCGCTGGCACGCAAACGCCTCGCTCTCCGGCTCATCGGCCGTGGCAAAGTGCGTGTAGACGGCGTCGATCGCAAGCTGCCGGCTCTGGGCTATCGCCGGCAGCGTGCGGCGGAGATTGTCGTATCGGAATCCGAGCCGGTTCATTCCGGTATCGATCTTGAGCTGGCAATGGAGCCGCTCGCCGTGTGCCTCTGCAGCTTGCTGGAGATTCCGTGCAGCGGTGGGCGTCGAGATGGTTGGTGTCAGCCGGTACGTGAAGAGCCCGTCGAGATCACTGATACCAAGCGCGCCAAAGATCAGGATCGGCACGCTCACGCCGCTCTCCCGCAGCTCGATTCCCTCGTCGATGTCGGCACAGGCGAGCATGGGAGCGCCGGCGGCTTCGAGTGCCCGTGCCACCGGCACCGCCCCGTGCCCGTACGCATTGGCCTTGACGACGCCGATGATCTCGGGGGCCGTGCGTCCCGACCGCCGCGCCGCGTCAATTGTCAGCTCCCTAATCGTCTGGTAGTTGGCCTGGAGCGCGGTCAGGTCGACCCGTGCCACCGTGTGGCGGACGGCTATGGTGACCTCCACTCGAGATTCTCGAAGCGTGTCAGCTCTTTGATGAACGCGAGCTTCACGCGGCCCGTGGGTCCGTTGCGTTGCTTGCCGACGATGATCTCTGCGATGCCCTGCTCCTCTTGCGGTGTGTTCTCGCGCTCGTAGAACTCCTCGCGATAAATGAACACGACGAGATCCGCATCCTGCTCGAGCGCCCCGGACTCACGGAGATCGGAGAGCTGCGGCCGTCGATCCGATCGCGCCTCCGGCGCACGCGAGAGCTGTGACAGGGCCAGGATGGGCACATCGAGCTCTTTGGCCAGGCCTTTGAGCGATCGTGAGATCTGTGAGAGCTCCTGCTGCCGGTTGTCGAAGCGCCCGCGTGACTGCATCAGTTGAATGTAGTCGACGACGAGCAGGTGCAAGCCATGCTCTGCTTTCAGGCGTCGGGCCTTCGCGCGCATTTCGAGCACGCCGATCGCTGCCGTGTCATCGAGGAACACGCGCGCATCAGCCAGCGTATTGACCGCCTGCGCGAGCATCGCCCAATCCTTCTCGGCCAGGTGGCCCGTACGAAACCGATGCGCGTCGATCCGGGCCTCTGACGTCAACAGCCGCGTGAAGAGGGCCTCCTTCGACATCTCCAGGCTGAAGAAGCCCACGGTCATGTCGCTCTTCGTGCCTACGTGCTGCGCGATGTTCAGCACCAGGCTGGTCTTTCCCATGGAGGGTCGCGCTGCGATGATGATGAGATCCGACGGTTGGAAGCCGGCGGTCATCTCGTCCAGGTCGGTGAAGCCGCTGGGCACACCGGTCAGCAGGCCCTTCTGCGACTGCAGCTTCTCGAGCGTGGCGAAGCTGCCGTGCACGAGCTCGCGCAGCGGCACGAAGCCGGTCCCCAGTCGGTTGTCCGCAATCTCGAAGATCCGGCGCTCGGCATCATCGAGGATCTCGCTTGCATCCCGCTCGGCGTCGTAGGCCTCCTGCAGGATCGCGTTCGAGGCAAAGATCAGCCGGCGAAGGACCGATTTTTCTTTGACGATGCGCGCGTAATACTCGATGTTGGTCGAGCGCGGCACACCGTCGATGAGCCGCATCAGGTATGCCGGCCCCCCGACTTCCTGGAGGTCACCGCCTCTGTCCAGCTCATTGGCGAGCGTCACTGGATCGATGGCGAGGGCCCGCTCGCTCAGATGAATCATCCGCTCGAAGACGCGGCGATGCGCTTCGCGGAAGAAATCTTCCGGTCGCAACAGCTCGACCGCCTGGTTGATTGCCTCGTTGCGTAACAGCACCGCACCGAGCACAGAACGCTCCGCTTCGAGATTGTGCGGCAAGGTGCGGTCGAGCGTGGCAGCGTCCATGGGCAGGACTACCTTACCAGACTCATCACGGTGTGCAGCCTGTGAATCGCTTGTGGAAAACGCGTGGGAAACCGGTGGAAAACGCAGGGCGCGGTGGTAAGACGCGTTCGCCGACTCGTCCGCCGTAGCGCTAAGTGCGAAGGCGGAACGCGCCGTCAGGACGGTTCCGCGGCACGATGGTAGGGCGCGCTCGCCGAGCGCGCCGTTACGGACGCCTCGACAACGTAACGGCCGCCTCGGCGAGGCGGCCCTACCTAATCACCCTGCCTGCGATCCTTCGTCCTTGACGACGACGACCTTGACCTGGGCGGTGACTTCCCGATGGAGCTTTACCGGAACGGCGAGCTCACCAAGCTGCTTGATTGGCTCGCCCAACTGAATCTTCCGTCGGTCGACCGTGAGCTGTCGCTCGGCAAGAGCCTCGGCGATGTCGGTGGAGGTGACCGAGCCGTAGAGTTGCTCGGTCTCGCCAACGCGCCGCACGAACACGAGCTCGAGCTGCGCCAGACGAGACGCAAAGCTTTCGGCCATCGCCTGCTCTTCCGCCTCTCGTGCTGCGGCAAGCTTCTTCATGTGATCGATCTGACGCCGGTTGGCGTCGGTCACCGGCAGCGCGAGCTTGCGTGGCAACAGGTAATTGCGCGCGTAACCATCGGCGACGTTGACCACCTCACCCGCTTGGCCGAGGTGGTCGATGCGCTCGGTGAGAATGATTTCAGTCATTGGCCCTTATTCGGTTGCGTACGGGAGCAGTGCAAGAAAGCGCGCTCGCTTGATGGCAACGGCGAGCTTGCGCTGATATTTCGCGCTCGTACCCGACAGCCGGCTCGGCTGGATCTTGCCGCGCTCCGGGACGAACTGGGAGATGAGCCGCACATCCTTGTAGTCGATGAAGTCGATCTTCTCCGTTCGGAACTTACAGACCTTCCGCCGGCGCGACGACGGTCGCCGCTCCCGCTTGTCACCACCACCGCGCCCGGCGCCGCGCCCCCGACCGCCTGATCTGCCGTATCCGGACGCGTCGCCCTGCTGTCCGTGTCCCTGCGTGCGCATCATATCGCTCATGACTCATGCCTCCGGCTGCGTGGCCGACCCTGCCGACCCGTTTGCCAATCCTGATTCCGTGGAATCCGTCGTCGGCGGCTCGGCAGGCTCGCCGGCCGAGTCCGCGGTCGACCCGCGCGCCGCCTGGCGCCGCGCTGCCTGCTCCTCCCGACGTGCGCGGATGCGGGCTGCCTTCCGCAAATCCTCGTCGACGCGGACGACCAAGTGTCGCAACACGAAGTCGTGCACCTTCAGGCGTCGCTCGATCTCCTTGACCATGTCACCGAGGCCACTGATGACCATGACGACATAGACCCCTTCGCGCTTGTGTTTGATCTGGAAGGCCAGCTTGCGACGCCCCCAATTTTCCGTGTTGTCGACCGTACCCTGATGGCGGGTGACAACCTCCTGGATCAGCTGGTCGATTTCTTTGGCTTGTTCATCGGTCGCTTCAGGCGACACGATGTAAACGAGCTCGTACTGGCGTTGTGCGGTCATTCAAAGGCCTCCTCTCGGCCTAAGCGGCCACCTGCAACCATCGGGTCCAGGTGGCAAGGAGGTGTTGGAGATGTGAGGTAGGGCGCGTTCGCCGAACGCGCCGCCAGGCCGCCTCGGCGAGGCGGCCCTACCTAGCTCTTGGTTTCTGATTGCCGACTCTCGTTTCCTGTTTCCTGTTCCCTGTTTCCCGAATCCTCGATTCCTGAATCCTGAATCCCGATTCCGGAGTTATACCGATTCATGGCGTGCTCGACGCCGTCGAGCACGAATACCTCAGCGGCATCGGCGGCTCGTCCAATGGCGTCAGTGAGCAGCACGCGCTCTTCGGTCGCCACCCTCGACAACACCCGGTCGACGAGATCGCGGCGCGGGTCACCTCGTCCGATTCCAATGCGCAGCCGTGGCACTGCCGTCGTGCCAAGCGCGTTGACGACCGATTCGAGGCCGTTGTGCCCCCCCGCGGATCCGGCCGCGCGTACCCGCAACCGGCCAAGCGGGAGCGCCACCTCGTCGAGCACAATCAGTACGTCCTGCGGGGCTACCTTGTAGTAGCGCTGAAGCTCGCCGACGGCCACACCACTGAGATTCATGTACGTCAACGGCTTGACGAGCAACAGGCCATCACCGAGCTGCCGCACTCGTGCCATCAGGGCGTCGGCCGGTGCGCCTTCGAACCGCACGCCATGGCGCCGGGCGAGCTCGTCCACGACGGCGAAGCCGACATTGTGATACGTGTCCTGATAGCGCGGTCCCGGGTTGCCGAGACCCGCGATGAGCTTCACTCCGCTTCCTTCTCAGGCTTCCCCTTCTTGATCAGCTCGGGCTCGGCGACAGCCGGCTCAACGGCGACTTCCTCTTCCGGTGCCTTCTCGACGTGTGGCGCGACGATGTGGACGATCATCGTCTCGGGCTCGCTCACCGCCTGCCATTTGTCATTCGGCGGCAGATCGCCAACGCGCACACCATCACCGATCACCAGCTCGCTGACATCGATCTCGATGTGCTCGGGGATGTCCCCCGGCAAGCATTCCACCTCGATCTCTCGTGTCACGAAGTCCAACATGCCAGTCTGCTGCTTCACTCCTCGCGCCTCGCCCTTCAGCATGACCGGCACTGAGATCGTCAGCTGCTTGTGCATCGCCACGCGGAAGAAGTCCGCGTGCAGAATCTCGTGCGTCACCGGATCGAGCTGAAAGTCCTTGACGAGGACCTTCGCAGAGCTCTCGTCGAGGCTCAGGTCGATCAGGCTGTTCACGCCGCTGTCGGAGTGCAGGATGCGCGAGAGCGTCTTGGCATCTACTGCGACGGCGATGTTCTCCATTCCCCCGCTGTAGACGACCGCCGGAACCTGACCCTGCGTTCGGAGCCGGTGCGCTGCGTTCTTGCCGCGCGTCTCTCGCTTGGCCGCTTCGAGTACTGCTGCCATAGTGTTTCTCAATCCTTGTCAAAATCACGCGTAGCGCAGGCGTTTAGGCCTGCCCTCTCGTTGAACGTCGCTGCGCTGGGCAGGCAGGCCTAAAGGCCTGCGCTACAGGCTGCTGTGAATATCGCTCCTATACAAACAGCGAAGAAACCGACGTTTCTTCATGGATACTCCGAATGGCCTGGCCCAGCAGACGCGCGACCGACAGCACACGAATCTTCGGCAGATGCGTCGCGTCGCCGTCGAGCGGGATCGTATCGGTCACGACGAGCTGCTCGAGAGGCGCCTGCTCCATACGCTCGAGGGCCGGACCAGACAACACGGCGTGCACAGAGCAGCCAATCACGCGCTCGGCTCCGCTCTCTTTGAGCGCAGTGGCGGCGCGCTGCATCGTCCCGGCCGTGTCGATGATATCGTCCGTGATCACGCAGGTCCGGCCTGAGACATCGCCGATCACGTGCATGACTTCCGCAGCGCCCGTCTCAGTGCTGCGCCGCTTGTCGATAATCGCGAGCTCTCCACCGAGGCGCTTCGCATACGCGCGCGCGCGCTCGGCACCGCCGGCGTCAGGCGAAACGATGGTCAGCTTCGCGTACTGTTGCCGCGCGAGAAAGTCGACAATGACCGGCGCAGCGAACAAGTGGTCGACCGGAATGTCAAAGAACCCCTGGATCTGCGCCTTGTGCAAATCCATCGTGAGAATACGGCTGGCCCCCGCTGCAATGAGCAGATTCGCGACCAGCTTGGCGGAGATCGGCACGCGCGGCTTGTCCTTGCGATCCTGTCGCGCGTAACCGTAGTACGGCAGCACCGCCGTGATGCGCGACGCCGATGATCGTCGGAACGCATCGAGCATCACGCACAGCTCCATGATGTTCGAATCGACGGGGCGGCACGTAGGCTGAATCACGAACACGTCCGTGCCGCGGATGTTCTCGTCGATCTGGAATGCCACCTCACTGTCTGGAAACCGCTCCAACCGCGACTGACCAAGCGGCACACAGAGCACGTCGGCAATGTCCTGTGCGAGTTGTGGATGCGCGGTTCCTGAAAACAGCTTCAAGTCCGTCCGTCCCATCATCATCGCTCGACACACCCGCCGGTATCGCGACCGAGACAGTCTCCTGTCCTCGGACCCTCGATCCTGGCTGGGGCGGAAGGATTCGAACCTTCGAATGCGGGATTCAAAGTCCCGTGCCTTACCACTTGGCGACGCCCCACCATTCGCACGCGGCCAGAAGGAGACGCGCGACGACATGACACCACACTCGCGCGAGCGAACGATCGGGCCCGTAGGCGTGCGGTCGCCGGGCCGGCGGCAAACGTTTATCGTAGCGGAACAACGGGTTACTGGCAAGTCCGGGCCCCATCTTGGGGGCCATCCCTTCAAGGCTCGTGGTAGGGCGCGTTCGCCGAACGCGCCGTCAGGACGTCTCGGCGAGGAGACTGGCCTCGTAAGTCTGCCGACCGATGGTCTTCGTGCGGAGCAATCGCCAGCCGGGGCGGCTGACGGTCGGCCCGAGCGACCGGCAGGCCTCCTCCATGTCCGCGTCGGCTCGAAACAGGCCGACGACCGCCGAGCCGCTTCCCGTCATGATCGCGAGGAGGGCGCCCGCGGCGCGGAGCGCGCCCACGGCCGTGCCAATCTCCGGATGCCGCGCCGTAACGATGGCCTCCAGGTCGTTTCGCAGCTGCGGCAAGAGCCTGCTCCACGCCGGACCTGCAGTGCTGGAGCCCAACCTGAAGGTCGGGCCTACAAGCTCGGGGAGGGCGTAGGCCCGACCTTCAGCTCGGGCGTCGGAGGCGTCCTCGTGCGGCGGTATCGATGCCGCGTCGAGCCACGTATACGCGTCCTGGGTCGATATGCCAAATGGCGGCAGCACCACGAGCACCTGGTGCTCGGGAAGGTCGGCAAGCGGCTGGATGAGATCCCCTCGCCCCGTCGCGAGCGCGGTGCCGCCCACGAGAAAGAACGGCACATCCGCCCCGAGCTCTCCCGCGACACCTGGGAGCACCGGGTCGTCCGGCGCCACACGCCACCTCTGGGCAAGCAGTCGCAAGATCGCACCCGCATCAGCGCTCCCACCCCCGAGGCCTGCTCGCGCAGGGATGCGCTTTCGGAGCCCAACGGCCAGGCCGTCGAGCGACAGACCGAGCGCTGCACCAAGCCGTGCCGCCGCGCGCCAGACCAGATTCGTGGCGTCCGCGGCAACGCTTGGCTCGTCGCAGGTCAAGGTGAATGGCCCCTCCCGCTCGTGCAATTCGATCTCGTCTCCGAGGGCAAGCGATTGGAGCACGGTGCTCACCTCGTGATACCCGTCCGATCGAGCTCCGAGGATCCGGAAATCGAGGTTGACCTTCGCGTGCGCCCGGACGATCAAGGGAGGGGTCGCCATTGGGGAATCAGGATTCAGGAAACGGGAAACGGCGTCAGAGGGCTGTTCACCACCTCAGCTGGCCTCAGTCCCAACCCCGGCTTCTGACCTGGCCGCTGCGTTCTTGCCGCCTGACCCCTGATTCCTGTTTCCTGATTCTTGATTTTGTCTTTGTCGCAGAGGTCCGGCGCGTCGGAGATCCTCCACCGTGATCGGCGTCGCAGTGGCCGGTAGCTCCACCCGGAATGCCTCGTCTGGCAACTCCTCGTTGATTCCGACCTGAGAGAGGCCGAGCGTGAGCTCTGCCCGCGGGCCGGTCGCGCCATCGGCCATCACACGGACGGCACGCGGTACGCCTCCCGTCGTATCCGGGTACTCTACAGTCACCTCGTCGAGTCGACCCGCTACTACTCGCGGGGAACCGCCGGCGTCCCGGCCATACAGCACTGCTCCATCTTCGAGCGTCAGCGAGAACCAGCCTTCCTCGTGCCGCCGTCCGCCGGTCACGCGGCGTGCCTGTGACACACAGCCACTGAGTATCGCGCGAAGATCGTCTGCGTCGAGTGGCAGCCCCGTCAGCGCATCGACGAGCGTGGCCACCGAGCGCTCCTCGACGTAAGAATCATCGCGGGGCAGCAGCAATGTGGCCTGGCTCGGCTGAGCCGCCAGCACGAACGCAGGCGCTCCAAAGGGGGCGACGGCCTCGAGACGCACTCGCCCTCCCTCCGCGAGGCCTACTTGCAGCCGGCCGCGGACACGCCGTCCGTCGATCCGTCCGGACAGGCCGATCTCCGCGGTCATCGCCCGAACATCGCGGCAGTCGACCGTTGCCTGTTCGTACAGCGTCGAGGCGTCAGCCAGCGGTGTCCCTGGATCGGTCGGCAACGCGACTCGCCTCGCTGCACACGACGATGCGAGCGCGCACACACATGTCCCCAGGACGATGTGGGCTACCAGCCTTCGCTCATGAATGCCGGCGAAGGCTCCCTTGCGCTCATGTGATCCGTTGATCCCCTTCATTCCTGTCGCGCGCGCTGGATCTTGTCCTTGATGTCCGAAGGCACAACCGACTCACCGTCGCCCGTGAGCGCACGCTCCCAGGCTTCGATTGCGGCCTCACGGTCGTTCAGAGCAAAGAGCAGATCGCCGAGGTGGTCCTGCACGACAGAGTTGTTGGTGAGCTGCGTCGCCGCCTTTTGCAGGTGGTCGCGGGCGAGATCGAGCCTGCGCTGCTTGAAGTACGCCCACCCGAGGCTGTCGAGATAGGAGCCGTTGTACGGGTCCAGCTTCACGGCCTGTTGCAACAGCTTCACGGCCTCGTTGAGTCGTACGCCGCGGTCGGCAAACATGTAGCCGAGGTCGTTCAGTGTCGGGGCGTGGCGCGGATCAATCTCCAGCACTGCCCGGAATGCACGTTCCGCTTCGTCATAGCGCCGTGCCTCGTGATAGATGGCGCCCAGCTGGTAGCCGAGCGTCGCGTCTCGCGGAAACCGCGTTCGCGCATCGCTGACCACCGCGACAGCGCGATCGAATTGCTGGCTCTGAGCCAGCATGGCTCCCAGGGCAACCACGTGCGACACATCATCGGGCTCGCGCCGAGCTTGCTGCTCGAGCAGCGCTACGGCCGGCTCCACCTCGCCGGTACCCTGAAGCGCCCGAGCCTCGAGGCGCACCAGCCGAGGGTCCTCCGGCCACCGCTTGCGTGCAGCGCGCGTCGCCGTCAGGGCTCGGTCGTACTGCTCGTCGAGCAGATACGCCTGCGCAATGAAGGCGTCGAACAACGGTGTCGAGGGTCCACGTGCCTTGGCGCGCTCGAACAGATCAATGGCCTCATCCACCCCGCCGGTTTGCTGCTTGGCAAACGCCAGACGCAAGAGCAGGTCCGTGCGGATCTCGGCGGGTGGCTGAGGGGCCGTTGGCGCTGGGTCGGCAAACGGCGCGAGCGCGTCGATGACCGCTTGATACTCACGGCGCTCCTCGAACACCTGTGCGAGCGCATACGCGCCGCGGGCGTCCTTCGGTGCCGCCTCGACGAGCTGACGGGCGGTGGCCTCGGCGGCAGCGAGGTCCCCCGATTCGCGCTGCGCTTCCGAGAGCAAGTACAGAACCCGGCTGTTCGCAGGCTTCTCCTTGGCCGCTTCCTCCAAGAGCGTGCGCGCATCGGCAGGTCGCTTGGCACCGAGCAGCACCGCCGCCTGACGCAGGCGCACATCGGTCGCGGCCGGGTTGTGCTCGAGCGCACGACCGTATGCCGCTGCGGCGCCCGCCCAGTCACCGCGTCGCTCGAGTAGCTCGCCCTTGGCGACTTGTGCGCCAAAGTACTGCGGATCGCCAGGCACCACCGAGTCGAGTGCCCCCATGGCACGTTTGGGATCGCCCGCCTGCTCGTGGGCCTGCGCGAGCAAGAGCGCCGCCTCGGAGACAGTGGCCTCGCGATCGAGCAACTTCGTCAGCAGGGCGATTGCCTTGTCGTGGTCGTCCGTCTCGAGATAGAGCCGCCCCAAGGTGAGCGTGGCCCCAATGTCCCAGGGACGGCCAGGTAACGCTTTCTCGAGATGTGTGATCGCCTGCGCCGCCGCCTCGGAACCCTCGCTGCCTTCATTCTCCCGCGCGGCTCGCGCGAGTGCCGCGTTCACGATACCCAGCACCCAGTGCGCCTGACTATTGTCTGGATCGAGCGCCGTGGCACGCCCAGCGGCCGCCATGGCCTCCTCGGCTTGATTCTGCCGTGCGTGCAGCGCTGCGAGCTCGGCAAAGACCTCGGCGGACGCCGGGTCGTGTTCGGTGGCACGTCGAAGGGCCGCAACCGCTCCCTCGACGTCGCCTTGGTCCTCGAGGCGCCGCGCTTGCAGGAATTCGTAGTACGCGGCGCCGTCGCTGGGCCGCCCATCGGCTGGCGGGCCGGAAGACGTTTCCTCAGCCGGGACGCTGGGGCTCTGCACCCCCAGTGGTGAGATGCCCAGGAGAAGCACGAGCGGCAGCGACAACATCCCCTTGATTGTTCCACAGCCGAAGACTTCAGAAAAAGGGGAAAGGGATAGAGGGGTCAAGGGGGCAAGGGATCGAGGGATCCAGGGATCAAGGGATCGAGGGTGGGATGATTTGGGGACCGGGGGCAAAGCAGCGAGCCACTTCCCCCCTTACCCCGTTGCCCCCTGGATCCCTCGATCCCTTGCCCCCTTGACCCTGCTATATTGCAATGTTGGCCCGTGAACATCTTACTCATCCGCCTGCGCGTGGTCGGTGACGTCGTCTTCACGACTCCCGCCATCCGCGCGGTGAGGCGCGCGCTGCCGGACGCACGACTCACGTATCTCGTTGAGCCCGCGGCGTCAGCCGTGGTTGCCCACAATCCCCATCTCGATGAGGTGCTGCTGCGAGCGGCCCCGAGCGGCCCGGCCCGGGTGCTCGCCGACTGGCAGCTGGCGGCCGAGCTGCGGCGACGTCGGTTCGATGTCGTCGCCGACTTCCACGGCGGGCCACGCGCAAGCTGGCTCACGCTCGCGAGCCGGGCGCCCCGACGCATTGGTTACAGCGTCACTGGCCGTTCCTGGATGTACACCGACATCGTGGCGCGTCCGCGCGAGCTGCGGCCGCGGCACTCGGTGGAAAACCAATGGGACCTACTGCGTCCGCTGCTGCCGGGCATCGAGCCTCCGGACCCAGCGCGCGATCCGGTGGAAATGCCCGAAGACCCCGAAGCGGCCCGGCGGATCGCGATCTGGCTGGACCGCCAGGGCATCGGGTCGGTGCACGTGCCGATCGTCATCCATGTCAGCGCGGGCAATCCCTTTCGACGCTGGCCGCTGGAGAGCTTCGCAGAGCTGGCCGCGCACCTCTCGTCTTCCGACACGGAACGTCGTATCATCCTGACGTCGGGACCGTCCGAGGCAAGCGCCGCAGAGGAGGTGGTCGGACGGGCGTTGCGCCTCGCACCAGCGCAAGGCGAGGCGATCGTGACGTGTGGTGGCTCGACGCTGGCAGAGCTCAGGAGCCTCATCGGGCGTGCCGCCCTGTTCGTCGGGGGAGATAGTGGCCCGCTGCACATCGCAGCGGCAACATCGGTCCCCATCGTCGCGCTCTACGGGCCGACGCTTCCGGCGCGTTCGGCACCTTGGCGGGATCCGGCGTTTGTCACCGAGGCGGTCGAGATCGACGATCTACCCTGCCGTCCGTGCGAGCAGCGCACCTGCGCGCCGGGCGACTTCCGATGCCTCACGCGCATCTCGGCGATGCGCGTCGTCGAGGCGGCGGAACGCGCGTTGGCACGGGCGAGGGCATCCGCGCTGACGAGTCCGGCGGCGAGCCCAATGACCAGCTCTGTGGCGAGACCGGACCGATGACAACGACGACGCTTACCGCGCTGGGGCGCGGCAGTGGTCGCAGCGACAGACTGGAAGGGTTGGCGCTCGGCAGCGCTTTGCTGTTCGTCGCCGCCGTCCAGCTGTTCGTGGCTGGCGCCTACATCCTGCTGACGGCCACGGTCCTTTGTTGGCTGGTGCTGGTTGGCGTCCGCAACGAGCGGATCGAGGTCCCGCGGGTGTTTTGGCCGCTGGCGGTATACGGGGGCCTGACGCTGGTCTCCGCGCTCGCCGCCCCCAACCGCATCGAGACCATCGTCGACTGCAAGCAGCTCGTCCTCTTCTTCATCGTACCGCTCGTCTACCGCATCGCTCGCGGTGAGCGTGCCTCCCTGTTGACGAACGTCATCATCACCATCGGTGCCCTCAGCGCGATCATCGGCATCGTCCAGTACGGAATGTTCCAGTACGACACGCTGGACAGGCGACCAGCCGGCTCCCTCACGCACTACATGACCTATTCAGGCCTGCTGATGCTGGTGGCCGGTGCGGTCGCGGGACGGCTCCTGTACGACAAACACGACCGCACATGGCCGGCACTCGTGCTTCCCGCCGTGTTGGTCGCCCTGTCACTCACCTTCACGCGTAACACGTGGGTCGGCATCTCGGCCGCGATGGGTGTGCTCTTCGTCTTGAAAGACCGGCGGCTACTCGCGCTGCTGCCCATCGCCGTTGCCCTGCTCCTCCTCGTCGCGCCGGGCCGAGTGGCGGCGCGTGTCTACTCGGTGCTCGATCTGCAGGATCCGGCGAACCGCGACCGCGTGGCGATGCTGCGCTCGGGGCTGCGCATCGTGCGCGATCATCCGCTTGTCGGTGTCGGACCAGACAACGTCAAGCGCGTCTATCCGCAGTATCGGATGCCGGAGGCAGTGGAACCGCTGAACGTTCACCTTCACAACGTACCCATGCAGATCGCCGCGGAGCGGGGGCTCCCTGCACTCGCCGCATGGCTCTGGTTCGTCGTGGTCGTTCTGCGTGATCTGTATCGCAGGGTTCGTGCGCAGCGCTCTGCCGGGCTGGCGGCCGCAGGCATTGCTGCCATCATTAGTATGCTGACGGCCGGCATGTTCGAGTACAACTTCGGCGACTCGGAGTTCTTGATGCTCTTTCTCGTACTCGTCACGCTGCCGTACGCCGCCGAATATCAGCAATCAGGATTCAGGACCCAGGATTCAGGAACCGGGAACCAGGAATCGGGCGTCAGCGGCGAGCACGGGCCACGGGAATCCGACCGCAAGGACCAAACCCCCGGATGAATCGAGCATGAGCGCCCAGCCTTCGCTCGCCTCCGGCGAGCTACGGCGAGGCAAGCCTGTTTCCCCTTTTCCTGATTCCTGATTATGCCTTCCTTATCGCTCGCGCGCGCGCGAGCCATACTCGCGTCGCTCGCGGAACGATCCATCCTGATAGTCGGCGACGTGATGCTCGACCATTTCTTGTTCGGTCGGGTGCATCGGATCTCGCCGGAAGCGCCGGTGCCGGTGGTCGAGTTCGATCACGAGCACTTCCGGCTGGGTGGCGCGGCCAACGTCGCCAGCAACGTCACCGCCTTGGGCGGTCGCGCCACGCTGGTGGGCGTGGTGGGAGAAGACGACCCGGCCGACCGATTGAAGGCAGCCCTGAGGGACCGCGGGATCTCCGCTGACAGTCTGGTCTGCGACAGCTCACGCTGTACGACGCGTAAGCTTCGCATCGTCACCACGCGACAACAACAGGTGGCACGAGTCGACTATGAGTTGGATGGAGACATAGCGGGTGCAATCCAGGAGACCGTCATCGCGTACGTCGAGTCGGCCGCTCCAAGAGCCGACATCATCGTCGTGTCCGATTACCTGAAGGGGGTCATCACACAGGAGGTGATGCGTGGCGTGATGGGGTGCGCCCGCGCGCGTGGCATACGGGTGCTGGTGGATCCCAAGATCCCGCATCTCGAGCTGTACGGCGGCGTGACACTCATTACGCCAAACCAGGTCGAAGCGGAAATCGCGACCCATCTCCGGATTCGGTCGGACGATGATGCGCGGCGGGCGGCGCGTGCGCTGCGAGACCAGGTGGGCTGCGCCTCGGTCGTCATCACGCGCGGCGAGCATGGGATCTGGATTCTGGATGGCTCGGAGAGCGGGCACGCATCGCTCGGTGAGGGCGTTCTGCCGGCGGCCACGCGCGAGGTGGCCGATGTCACCGGCGCCGGCGACACCGTGATCAGCACGCTTGCGCTCGCGCTCGCTGGCGGCGCCACACTCGCCGAGGCGGCCGAGATGGCCAACCACGCGGCCGGTGTGGCGGTCAGCCACTTCGGGCCCGCGCCGGTCACCCGCGACGAGCTCGATCAGGCGCTTGCCAGCGAGCTGTAGAAAACGGGGACAGCCCTCGTTTTCCATCCTTCGGAAAACGAGGGCTGTCCCCGTTTTACGTCTTTCGTCAGTGTCTGAAATGCCGAACGCCGGTGAAGATCATGGCGAGGCCGTGCTCGTCGGCCGCGGCAATGGACTCGGCGTCTCGAACCGACCCTCCGGGCTGCACGATAGCCGTGGCGCCCGCCTGAGCGATGGCGTCCACACCATCGCGGAAGGGGAAGAACGCATCCGAGGCCACGACGGATCCGGTCAACGGCGCCGTCGCCTTCATCGCTGCTACCTTGACGGCGTCGACGCGGCTCATCTGTCCAGCGCCAATCGCGAATGTTCGATCGGGTCCGGCGAAGACAACGGCGTTCGACTTCACGTGCGCGCATACGCGCCAAGCGAAGCGCAATCCGCGCCACTCGTCCTCCGTCGGAGCCCGCGCCGTCACGACGCGGACGCCGGCTGCCGGCGGCCACGCCCCTTCGGCCTCCGTCACCCTGTCGTGCTCTTGGATGAGGAGCGCTCCCAAAATTGAGCGTGCTTCGAGCGCGGCCGGCGCCACCCCTTCGCTGCGTGCGAGATTTGCCGAAACGACGCGCAGATTCGGCTTGCGCGCCAGAATCTCCAGGGCGCCGGGCTCGACCGCCGGGGCAATGACGGCCTCGATAAACGTGGACACGAGAACGCTGGCAGCCGCCTCGTCAAGCGTTCGGTTGAGAGCGACGACCCCGCCAAACGCTGACAATCGATCGGCGTCACGTGCGCGCACGTAAGCCTCGGCCGCCGACACGCCAACGGCCACACCGCAGGGGTTCGTATGCTTGATCACAGCGGATGCGGGCTCCTCGAGCTCGAGAACGATACGAGCCGCGGCATCGAGGTCGAGGAGATTCGTGTACGAAAGCTCTTTGCCCTGATGCACCGTTGCTGCACCAAGGGCGCGCGCATCCGGCTGTGCGTACCACGCGGCACGCTGATGCGGGTTCTCGCCGTAGCGCAGCGTGCGAATGCGGCGGCACTGCACGGCGAGCCGGTCTGGCAACTCGCCGCCCTGAGATGCGAGCCCGTCCGCGGCTTGTCCGTCCTCCGCGCGGGCTTCGTCGGTGCTGGACGCGGGCGCCACGCGCGCGACCCGCTCACCGTTGACACGGACGCGCTCGAGCTCCCGTGCGATGGCGCGATCGTACTCGGCCGTGTGCGCGAAGGCCTTGCGCGCCAACGCCAGACGAAGCGGCAGGGGGAACCCCGGTAAATCGGCCACGCGCTCGAGCACTGACGCGTAGTCGGACGGGTCGATGACGACGAGCACGTCGCGAAAGTTCTTGGCGGCCGCCCGGGCGAGGCTCGGCCCGCCGATGTCGATCTCCTCGACGAGCGCGTCGAAGGTTGTGGCCGGGTCGGCAGCGGCGCGCGCGAACGGGTACAGGTTGACGGCAACGAGATCAATCAGGTCGATGCGCTCGCGCCGCGCCGCAGCGAGATCATCCGGGCGGTGCCTGCGCGCGAGGATGCCGCCATGAATCCTCGGGTGCAGCGTCTTCACACGCCCGTCCATCATCTCCGGAAACCGAGTGACGTCGGCAACCTGGGTAACGGGCACCCCGGCGTCACCGAGCGCACGCGCCGTGCCGCCCGTCGAAACGATCTCCCATCCCCGCCCGACGAGACCGGAAGCGAACTCGACGAGGCCCCTTTTGTCCGACACGCTCAGCAATGCTCGTGGCATCTTGATTGGCTCTCAGTGTATCCAAACTTGACAATGTCCAAAAGGCGCCAGTATTGTTTGCCGCGCTGGCTCACCAAGCGCGGCAGGAGATATCGGGCCGCGCCGGCCGGCCTTCGCAACTGCCCGTCGGCAAATGAGCCAACGGGTGCACCAACCCATCGTGTTAGATGCACGGCGGGCCAGTAAGGCAGGGAAGTCGATGCAGCGCATTACAGGTCGTGTCAAGTGGTTCAACAACCAGAAGGGTTATGGCTTCATCGAGCGTGAAGCGGGGAGCGATGTGTTCGTTCACTATTCCGCCATTCAGGGCTCTGGGTACCGCACGCTCGAGGAGGGTGAGCCGGTCGAGTTCGAGATCGTCGACGGCCCCAAGGGACCTCAGGCCGGCAACGTGATCAAGCAGGACTAAGGACTCGTCTGGGAATCCCAAGGACCGCGGAAAAGAGCTGCCTGACCGGCAGCTCTTTTCGTGCTTCCTCGGTAGGGCGCGTCAGCCTCCCGCGCCGTCACGGCCGCCTCGCCGAGGCGGCCCTACCTAGTGTGCTGTCCGCGGACAGGACACTAGGATCTTGGCAGCAAATACCACATCAACGGCAGCCACAGCTCGCGCGCGTACGGCACCCGGTGATCGTCGACGAGCACCTCGCAGCCATCGTAGCGTCCCACGATCTCGAATAGATCCCGCAGGGCCAGCGCCTGGTCAGGCGTGAAGCGGGCCCGCGATTGCACGTCTGCGCCCGACCCGCGCTGTTGGAACTCCCCAGCCGCACGCGCCAGCTCGAGGGCCCGCTCGTAATCCGGCCCGTCGAAGCGCGGGAACACGAGAGTGATGGAAAATGGACCCAGCGGCGTCGCGTACAGGGCTCGTCGGAGATCGGGGTCCAGCGCCTGGAGCTCTTCGTCGGTCGGCTGCTCGGGGAGATTGAGATACGGCCAGCAACGCTCTTGGGGGCGCCGCGTGGGCCTTGACGTTGGAGACTCCGCGTCGCCAGGGTTTATTGTGACATCCGACATTCATGCGTATTGTGCCATCGATTGAGCGGCTGCGGCAACGCGCCACCGCGCAGGCGCTCGAGGCCAGATTCGGGCGCGCGGCGATCGTGGCAGCGCTCCGCGCGGAGGCCAACGCTCTACGCGACGCGCTCGCCGCAGGGCCGTCCGCTGCGCGGTCATCGTCTCGACCGGCCACGCCCGAGGACGCTGCCGCCTGGATTGAAGCGCGGCTCCCGGCGCGTCTGGCGCGCACCTTCACGCCGACGCTGCGACGCATCATCAACGCCACCGGTGTCCTGCTGCACACCAACCTCGGGCGCGCACCACTGGCTGCGGCCGTCGTCCGGCAGCTCGCGGAAGTGAGCGGCTACGTCTCGATCGAGTACGACCTCGAGGCTGGAACGCGCGGTGCCAGGGATGTGCACGCCGAAGCGTTGCTGTGTCGCCTCACGGGCGCGGATGCGGCGGTGGTCGTCAACAACAACGCAGCCGCGGTGTTGTTGGTCCTGACGGCGCTCGCCGCGGGCCGGGAGGTGATTATCTCGCGTGGCGAGCTGGTCGAGATCGGGGGCGGCTTCCGAGTGCCGGACGTGCTTCGGGCTTCAGGGGCCATCCTGCGTGAGGTCGGCACGACCAACCGGACGCGCGTGGCCGATTACGGGGCAGCCATCAGCGAGCGGACCGCGCTACTCCTGCGCGTTCATCCATCGAACTTCCGCATCGAGGGCTTCACCGAACGTCCAGCGCTGACCGAGATTGCAGCGTTGGGCAAACGCTTCGGCCTCCCGGTGGTCGAGGACCTCGGCAGCGGGCATCTGCTGCCGCTGCCCGGTGTTCTGGACTCCGAGCCAGTCGTCACCGACAGCGTCGCGGCGGGAGCCGACCTGTCGACCTTCAGCGGCGACAAGCTCCTCGGCGGGCCCCAGGCGGGCATCATCGTCGGCCGCCGTGACCTGGTCGACTGCATTCGGCGCCATCCGCTCATGCGTGCGCTGCGTGTCGACAAGCTGACCTATGCAGCGCTCGAAGCCACGCTTTGCGAGTACGCCTGTGACCGCGCGTCCGCCACCGTACCGGTTCAGCGCATGTTACGGCTCACGGGAGCCGAGATCGAGGCGCGCGCGCGCCGCGTGCTCGAGCGCGTCCACGCCGCATCCGGCGAATCGGCTCTCTCACTTACCATCGTCGACGGCGACTCCACGATTGGCGGAGGGAGCGCACCTGGCGAGCTGCTGCCGACCCGCTTGCTTGCGGTGCACGCCCCGGATGTGGGCGCGAGCGAGCTGGCTCGGCGACTTCGAGCCGCCGACCCGCCCTTGGTGGCACGCATCGTCGAGAACCGCCTCGTCTTGGACCTTCGAACCGTGACCCCGGAAGACGACGAGCTGGTGGCATCCCTGCTCGCGGCAGCGTTGCGATGAACCTACCTAAAAGATCCCCTGCACACTCGTGAGCGCAAGGTCGATAGCGCGCGCTGGAAGGAGGCCGAGATAGAAGACGGCCACGAGCGCGAAGGCGAGGCCTGCAACAGCCGATCGTGCCAAGGCCGGTGTTGGAACGTGCGGCGCCTCGTCGGTCATGTACATCATCACGACAATACGAAGGTAGAAAAAGACCGAGATGACGCTCGTCAGCACGCCGATGACGGCAAGCCAGACGTAGCCAGCCTCGATGGCGGCGCTGAAGATGTACCACTTGCCGACGAAGCCAGCCAGCGGCGGGAACCCTCCGAGCGAGAGCAGGAAGACCGTCATCAGCGCGGCCAGTCCGGGACGTGAGCCCCAGAGCCCGGCGAAGTCTTGCACACGGTCGTGCGCGTGCTCTCCGTCGGCCAGCAGCGCCAACACGGCGAACGCGCCGATGGTGCTCACGGCATATGTGGCCAAGTAGAACAGCGTGGCCGCCTCGCCGACCTGACTCCCTGCGATGAGGCCAATCAGAAGGTAGCCGGCGTGGGCAACGCTGGAATAGGCGAGCATGCGCTTGGCGTTCGCCTGAACGACGCCCACGACTGTTCCCAGGATCATGGTCGCAACCGCCACGACCCACAACATCGGGGCCCAGATCTCGTGCAGCGTCTGAAACGACGACAGGAACACCCTCAGGAATGCTGCGAAGGCGGCCGCCTTGACACCGGTCGCCATGAAGCCAGTGACCAGTGTTGGCGCCCCCTCGTACGCGTCCGGTGCCCACATATGGAACGGCACAGCCGAGACCTTGAAGGCAAAGCCGACGGCCAGGAGGCCAATTGCCACGAACAGGAGCACGCCGGGCGCGTCGGCCTGCCCTGCCACCGCCGCCGCTATCTCTTCCAGCCGCGTGCTACCGACGATCGCGTAGGTCAATGCCACGCCATAGAGGAGAAACGCGCTCGAAAAGGAGCCGAGCAGAAAGTACTTGAACGCCCCTTCCGCGCCCTGTGGCTGCGACCGCCGAATTCCCGTGAGGACGTACACCGCCAGGGACAAGACTTCCAGCGCGAGAAACAGGAGGAGGAGATCGGTCGCCGCCGCCATCAGCATCATGCCGACGACGGCAAAGAGCGTCAGCGCATAGTACTCGCCTGGCGGGATGCCCTCGCGCTCGATCACCTGCGTCGAGAACAATATCGTGAGGAGGCCCACGGCGATGACGATCAGGTTGATGAACAGGCTGAAATCGTCCGCCCGCACGACACCGAAGCCGGTCTTGTCGTAGCCCCACAACAGCATCGACGCCGCCGCGGCGCCAATCAATCCGAGCACGCCGAACCCGGCGAGCGGCGCACGCTCCTGTTTCGGCTGAAACGCTTCGGCCACCATCGTGACGATGGCCGACAACGTCACGATGAGAATGGGCATGATGGCTTGGAAGTCAGTCAGCATCGTGCGTCCTTATTACTCAACGGGCAGTCTCGTCAGGAGCGGCGTGGTCGAGGGACCTGACGGGGGCGAGGGGTTACGGCGCACCTCGTTTTCTCCGGTACGTCGCGCGCGGCGGTCAGGCCGCGCGAGCGCCGACGGATCGGTCCGTTCGGCGCCGGTCTTCGCAAGCGTGGGTCGCTGTGCCTGCACACGCTCGACGAGCCGGGTCACCGCGGGCTGCATGGGCTGAAGGAAGACGTTTGGCACGATGCCCATCACGATGGCCATCACGACGGTCGGGCCGAGCGTCGCCCACTCGCGGGCAGAAAGATCCGGCAGTCGCTCGTTCTTCGGATTCGTCACGGTGCCGTAGTTCACGCGCTGGAACATCCACAGCATGTAAACCGCCGAGAGAATCACGCCCGACGCCGCCAGCACCGCGTAACCTGGCCTCCACAGAAAACCTCCCAGGATGGCCAGGAACTCACCGACGAAGCCATTGAGCCCCGGCAAACCGATCGATGAGAGGGTGATGATGAGGAAGCAGGCCACGAGCCGCGGACAGACGTTCTTGAGGCCGCCGAACTCGGCAATGAGCCGCGTGTGGCGCCTGTCCGACAGCATCCCGACGATGATGAACAGCGCGCCGGTGCTGACGCCGTGGCTCAGCATCTGGTAAACAGCGCCCTGGACGCCCTGCAGGTTCATCGCGCAGATGCCGAGCACGACAAAGCCCATATGGCTCACCGAGGAGTAGGCCACGAGCTTCTTCAGATCCGGCTGCACCATCGCGACCAGCGCGCCGTAGATGATGCCGATCACGGCGAGCGCGGCCAGGTAGGGAGCGCTGACGAGCGCGGCATCAGGAAACAGCGGAAACGCGAATCGGAGCAGGCCATAGGTGCCCATCTTGAGCAGAACGCCTGCCAGAATGACCGATCCCGCCGTGGGCGCCTCCACGTGCGCGTCCGGCAGCCAGGTATGGAACGGAAACAGCGGCACCTTGATCGCAAACGCCAGCGTGAAGGCAAGGAACAGCCACATCTGGGCGTCGAAGCCGATCTGCAGGGTCTGGATGTCGTCCAGCGCGAAAGAGTACTCGCCCGTTGCTTGCTGGTGCATCACCGCCAGCGCGATGATGGCGACCAGCATCAAGACGCTGCCAGCCATCGTGTAGAGGATGAACTTGACCGCGGCATAGATGCGCCGCTCATATCCCCAGACGCCGATCAGGAAGTACATCGGGACGAGCATCGCGTCCCAGAACACATAGAAGAGAAACAGGTCGAGCGCGACGAACACGCCCAGCATGCCCGTCTCGAGCGCCAACAGGAAGAAACAGAACTCCTTGACCTTCTTGGTCACGCCGTGCCAGGAAGACAGCAGCGCGAGCGGGGTGAGAAAGCCGGTCAGCACCACCAGGAACAGGCTGACGCCGTCCAAGCCCAGGGCATAGTCGATTCCGAACTGAGGAATCCACGCGTACTGCTCTGAGAACTGGTACTCGGCCGTTGCCGGATCGAACTGCCACCACGCGACGAGCGTGAGGGCAAACGCGACCAGCGCCACCCCCAGCGCGAGTTGACGGACCAGCTCGTCGCGCTCGCCGTCGCGGTTCGGCAGCAGCAACAGCAGCAGCGCCCCAGCGAGCGGGACGAACACGATGAGAGACAGGAGCGGAAACGCCATGTTCAGGTTCTTGCCGCGCGGCCCTTACCGCACCAGATAAAACGCAATCACCAGCACCGTCCCGATGACGAACGCAGCGGCGTAGGTGCGCACCGAGCCACTTTGCGCCAGACGCAGGCCGCCCGCGCTGCCGCGCACAAGCCAACCCGTCCCGTTGACGGCACCATCGATCAGACCGACATCGACACCTTTCCAGAGCCCCGCGCCCGAGCCGTGCTTGATCGGCTGCACGATGGTGGCATCGTAGAGCTCGTCGACGTACCACTTGTTCAACAACAGCCGATGCAACCAAGGGACGCGCGCCGCAATGACGGCGGCCGTGTGCGGCCGGGTCAACCACACCAGCGTGGCGAGGCCAATGCCGATGAGGGCGATGGCAATCGACGTCATCATGAGCGTGAGCTCGAGCGCGGTGTCGGGATGTTCGGCGCCGTGTGCCTCGGCCGGCGCATGAGCCGGCTCTCCGGCCACCGGCGACACCGCGTGCGTGGGCACGCCTTCCACCAGCGCCGCCGGGGCGCTGAAGCTGGGCTCCAAGAACGCCTCGATGTGGTTGCTACCGCCCAGGGCATGGGGCACACCGACGTAACCGGCCGCCACCGAGCCAATCGCCAAGAGCACCAGAGGAATCGCCATGGCCGCCGGCGCATCGTGCAGGTGGCCGCCGTGCGCGTGACTTGCCTGACCGTGCCCCGCGCCGTGGGCCTCTTGCGCCGTCTCGTGACGCGACTCACCGTGGAAGGTCAGATAGATGAGACGAAACATGTAAACGGCGGTCAGGAGCGCCGTTGCCGTGCCGACCAGCCACAGCATGCGGTGCCCCCCCTCGAATGTCCGGAACAGGATTTCGTCCTTGCTGAAAAACCCGGACAAGCCGGGGACGCCCGCGATGGCGAGCGCGCCGATGAGAAATGTCCAGTAGGTAATCGGCAGCGCCCGACGCAGGCCGCCCATCTTTCGCATGTCCTGCTCCCCGTGCAGCGCGTGGATGACGGCGCCCGAGCCGAGGAACATCAAGGCCTTGAAGAAGGCGTGCGTGAACAGATGGAAGATACCAGCCGCAAACGCGCCGACCCCCATGGCGAGGAACATGTAGCCAAGCTGCGAGACGGTCGAATAGGCGAGGACCCGCTTGATGTCGTTCTGTGCGAGGCCGATCGTGCCCGCCACGAGCGCCGTCGCCACGCCAATGACGGCCACCACCTCCATCGTGAGCGGCGCGTGGGTGTAGAGGACGGCAGTGCGTCCGATCATGTAGACGCCCGCCGTCACCATCGTGGCGGCGTGAATGAGCGCCGACACGGGCGTCGGGCCCTCCATCGCGTCCGGCAACCAGACATACAGCGGAATCTGCGCAGACTTTCCTGTCGCACCGATGAAGAACAAGAGCGTGATTGTCGAGAGCACGCCCCACGTCACCTCGGGAGGGAGCCCAGCAACCGCACCGGCCATCGCCCGAAAGTCGAGCGTGCCGAAGTGGGCAAACGCGAGGCACATCCCCACGATGAACGCCATGTCGCCGACGCGATTGACGATGAAGGCCTTCTTGCCGGCGTCGGTGGCCGACTGCTTCTTGAACCAATACCCGATCAGCAGATACGAGCAGAGCCCGACGCCCTCCCAACCGATGAACATCACCAGCAGGTTCGCGCCCAGCACGAGGAGAAGCATGAAGGCGGCAAACAAATTCAAGTACGAGAAATAGCGCGCGTACTCAGCGTCCGTTTCCTCGTGCATGTACGCCGTCGAGTAGACATGGATGAGAAACCCAATGCCGGTCACGACGAGGCACATCAGCGCCGAGAGCGGATCCAGGCGCAACGTCAACGGCGCCTGGAATCGGCCCGATGTGATCCATGTGAAGACGGTCTCGTCGACGACACGTGCTTCCGGCGGCAAGCCCAGCAGGCGCAAGAACACGATGACCGCCACGCCAAACGAGACGAGCATGGCGACACACGCCAGGCCGCCCGACACCGCCTTGGACAGGCGCCGCCCGATGAGGGCGTTGATGATGAACCCGATCAACGGGAAGAGTGGGATGAGCGCGAGCATCGAATTTCCGATTCAGGTCACCGGAGCATGAGAACACACGTTCGTAGCGCAGGGCTTTAGCCCTGCCTACGTGGCGTTGGCAGGCCTGAAGGCCTGCGCTACGGCTGTCTCTACCATTTCAGCGAGCTGTACGCATCTGGGCTCAACGTCTCTCCGTGCCTGAAGAGCGAGATGACGAGGGCGAGGCCCACCGCCGCCTCCGCGGCGGCCACGGTCATCACGAAGAACACGATGATCTGACCATCGACCGAGCCCAGGTAGCGCCCAACAGCCACGAACGTCAAATTGACCGCGTTCAGCATGATCTCGATCGACAACAGCAGCGTGATGACGTTTCGCCGGAGGAACACGCCGCACGTGCCGATCGCGAACAGCACCGCGGACAGGATCAGGTAATGATTGAGTGTGACCATCTCAGGTCCTTGGTCCTTGATCGTCAGACCTTTCGCTTCGCCAACACGACCGCGCCGAGCATCGCCACGAGAATCAGGATGGAGGTGACCTCGAAGGCGAAGGCGTACTCGGTGAAGAGCACTCGCCCAATCTCGTGGACCGACGACACCGTGTCGGCGCTGGCCGCCTCCTTCTCCACCACCGGCCGCCCCACGCTCGTGACGGCCCACGCGAGCTCGACCAGCAGCACCAGTGCCAGTAGGCATCCGCTCACCTTCACCCCTATCGGCACCGGCGCGCGCGCACGCGGATCATCCTCTTCGTGCGACGCGTTGAGCAGCATCACGACGAACAGAAACAGCACCATGATGGCGCCGGCATAGATGATGATCTGTGCCACCGCGGCGAAGGGTGAATCGAGCTGCACGTAGAGCGCCGCGAGCGCCCCGAACGACAGAATGAGGAACAGCACGCTGTGCATCGGGCTACGCTGCCCGATCACGCCAAGCGACGCGCCGACGATAATCAGCGCGAAGAGATAAAAGAGCCAGATGTCCACGTTTCTCCGTTACCTCGAACCTCGAACCTGCTGGGGCCGGCGAAGCCGGCGCCGCATGAAGGCCGAGCCGCGACCAACGGTCGGGGCGAGGCCAACCTTAACTCTCTAGCCACACGACCAGCCCCGCCACAGCCAACAGATTGAGCGTGGCTACGGGGAGCAGGACCTTCCAGCCAAACGCCATGAGCTGGTCGTAGCGATACCGCGGGAGCGTCCACCGCATCCAAATGTAGAAGAACAGCAGCGCCGAGACCTTGATCAGGAACCACACCCAGGCGAGCCACTCGGGCGTCACGCCAAACGGATCGAACCAGCCACCGAGAAACAGGCTCACGGCGACGGCCGAGACGGTCACCATGTTCACGTACTCGGCCAAGAAGAAGAGCGCGAAGCTCATGCTGCTGTACTCGGTGTGGTAGCCAGCGACCAGCTCCTGCTCCGCTTCTGGGAAGTCGAATGGCGCGCGGTTGGTCTCTGCAACGCCGGCAATCATATACACGATGAATCCGACCGGGGCGAGAAACACGTACCACTTCGGAATCAGACCGAACCAGTGGCCAGCTTGGCTCTCGACGATCTCCCGCAGCGACAAGGAGTTGGCCAGCACCAGCACGGACGCGAGCGCCAGCGCGTACGAGAGCTCGTAGCTGATCATCTGTGCCGCGCTCCGCAAGCCGCCGAGCAGCGAGTACTTGGAGTTCGAGCTCCAGCCCGCGAGCACGATGCCGTACACGCCCATCGACGTGATCGCAAAGACCACGAGCAACGCCACGTTGACGTCGGCGACCTGCAAGCGAATCGGCTCGTCGAGCAGGCCGAAGAGCGTCGTCTCACCGCCGAACGGCACGACCGCGAACGCCGCGAACGCCGCCGTCGCGGAGAGGATCGGGGCCAGGTAGAAGATCCACGGATCGGCCGCTTTCGGCCGCAGCTCCTCCTTGAACAGCAACTTGACGATATCGGCCAGCGGCTGGAGCACACCGCGCGGCCCCACGCGATACGGCCCAAGACGCTGCTGCGCCCACGCCGCGATCTTGCGCTCGAAGTAGACCAGGACGGCCGCCGAAATCTGCAACGCGAAGAAGACGACGACGATGAGAATGAGATGGGCGATGAGGGCCGAATTCATGTCTCAGTCACAGGCGAACAGTTCACAGCAACAAAACAGCGGCGGTCGCGCGTCACGGGTGATCGGGTGAGGGTTGACGTGGTAAATCGACTGATACGGTAGAGCGCGGCTTCCCGCCTTCGCCGACGCTTCGGCGGAGGGCAAGCCAGCACTGGTGTCACCTGTTCAGTGCGCCCCGATCAGCTCTTCCTGCGCACGCCATGGGGCGAGCGCCGGCCGCCCCGTGCGGACGTGCGCCTCGTACTCCTCCCGAAAGTGCTGCAAGGTGCTCACGACCGGAGGCACCACGGCGTCGCCGAATGGACAGAGCGTCTTGCCGCCGATGTTGTCCGCAACGCTGAACAGCAGGTCGAGGTCACGGAGCTCTCCTTCGCCGCGCTCGATCTTCGACAAAATCTTGTGGAGCCAGTCGGTTCCCTCCCGGCACGGCGTGCACTTGCCACACGATTCGTGCTCGTAGAAGTGGAGCAGGTTCTTCGCCACCCAGACCATGCTCGTGGTCTCATCCATGACGATGATACCGGCGGACCCGAGCATGGATCCCGCCTGCACCAAGCCGTCGAAGCTCGCCTGCACGTCAATCTTGTCGGCGGGCAGCACGTTGGTCGACGAGCCGCCGGGGATGACCGCCTTGAGCTCGCGGTCGCCCGAAATCCCCCCGGCGTAGTCGTAAATGAGCTGCCGCAAGGTCACGCTCATGTCCGTCTCGTACACGCCGGGCCGCTTGACATGGCCGCTGACGCAATAGAGCTTTGGACCGGTGTTCTTCTCTGGGCCGATGGCCGCATACCACTCCGCGCCACGGTCGAGAATGAGCGGCACGTTGCAGATCGTCTCGACGTTGTTGACGACCGTCGGACAGCCATAGAGACCGACGACCGCTGGAAACGGGGGCTTCAGCCGGGGCTGCGCGCGCTTCCCCTCGAGTGACTCGATGAGTGCGGTTTCCTCCCCGGCCTCGTAGGCACCGGCGCCGCGATGGATATAGATGTCGATCTGCTCGCCGCTGTCAAGGATGTTCGCGCCAACAAAGCCCGCATCGTATGCGCGTCTCAACTCGGTCTCCAGCACGTGCTGGAGATGATAGAACTCGCCGCGCACATAGATATAACAGACCTTCGCGCCAATCGCCCGGCACGCAATCACGCATCCCTCCAAGAAGAGGTGCGGATTCCGCTCCATCAGCACGTGATCCTTGAACGTGCCCGGCTCACTCTCGTCAGCGTTGACGCACAGGTACTTCGGCTTCGGCGAGTCCTTCGGGACAAATCCCCACTTCATCCCGGTTGGGAAGCCCGCGCCGCCCCGGCCACGGAGCCCGGACTTCTTGACCGCGTCGATGATCTCGGCCGGCGTCATGCCTAGCGCCTTACGGAGGCCTTCGTACCCGCGGTGTTGCAGCGCGAAGTCGAGCGTCTGCGCGTTGGGCTCGCCGACAAACGGTGTCAGAACTGGTTCCATACTGCGATCCTGAGTAGTGGTCAGTGGTCAGTGATCACTCCTCATGTTTCTCCCTGACCAAATGACATCCAGAGAGCGCCTCCACCCCCTCTGTCCGGAGGAGCTCAATCAGCTCCGTCACCCGCTCTGGAGCCTGGCACTCGTGCCAGTGGTCGTTGTTGACCATGATGACGGGTGCACGGTCGCACGCACCGAGACACTCGAACTCGGTGACGGTGAACATCCCGTCGGCGGTGGTCTCACCGGGGCGCACCTGCAGATGCTGGCACAGGGCCTCGGTGACACGCTCGGCGCCCCGGAGCGCGCACGACAGCGTGCGACAGACCTGCAGCACATATCGGCCGACCGGCCGCGTGAAGAACATGACGTAGTACGACACCACGTCTTCGACCTGCGCCGGCGGGCAGCCAATCACGTCGGCCACGTGCTTCATCGCATTACCCGTGATGTGGCCCTGCTGCTCCTGCACGAGATAGAGCGCCGCGATGACGGCGCTCTTGCGTTGCTCGGGCGGATAGTGCCTACAGATCTCCTCGAGGCGGGCGACGTTCGCCGGCGTAAAGGCAAACGGCGGCCCGTCCGGCGGCACCCGCCGCTGGCTGCGATGCCAGCCCTCGCCGTAGGGCATCGACGGATGAAAGCTCATCGATCCACATCCCCCATCACCACATCGGTCGAGCCAATCACCGCGATGACGTCGGCGATGAGCCCGCCTTCAATCAGCTTTGGCAGCGCTTGACACGCCAGAAAGCTGGGCGGGCGCGACTTGATGCGCCACGGCCGGTTCGTGCCGTCCGAGACCACGTAGAAGCCCTGCTCCCCACGCGGGCCCTCGATTGGCACATACGCCTCACCCGCCGGCACCGTAAAGCCCTGCGAATAGATCAGGAAGTGCTGGATGAGCGCCTCCATCTCGGTGTAGACCTGATCCTTCGGCGGCGGCACGAGTCGAGGGTCATCGACCGCCCAATCGCCGGTGGGCGAGATCTGATCGATCAGCTGACGACAGATCTTCGCGCTCTCCTCCATCTCGCGCATACGCACGAGATACCGCGCGTACACGTCGCCGTCGGACTCGAGGGGAACGTCGAAATCGAGTGTGTCGTAGCACAGGTAGGGAAACACGCGACGTACGTCGTAGTTGAGGCCCGACGCGCGGCCGATCGGCCCGACGAGACCCCAGTCGAGCGCATCCTGTTTCGAGAGCACGCCGACACCGCGCGTTCGTTTCTCCCAAATGCGGTTCTTGGTGAGCAGGTTATGGTAGTCCCTCAGCTTCGGCGGGAGCCGATCCAGGAACTCGCGCACGGCGTCGTGAAAGCCGATCGGCAGCTCTTCGCGCAGCCCTCCGATACGGATGTAGCTGGGAAACAGCCGAAATCCGGCGATCATCTCGTTGATGTTGAGCAGGAGCTCGCGCTCGCGAAAGCAATAGAGCATCACCGAGACGGCACCAACCTCCATCGCGTGTGTGCCAAGCCAGACGAGATGGCTCGACAGACGCTGCAACTCCATGATTAGGGCGCGAATCCTGGTCACGCGGTCTGGCATGCGCGTCTCGAGGTCGAGCAACCGCTCGACCGCGAGCACGAAAGCCATGGCATTGCTCTGAGCCGCGAGGTAATCCATACGCTCGACGAGCGGGATGACTTGCTGCCACTTCTTCTGCTCCGCGGTCTTTTCGATACCCGTATGCAGGTAACCAATCGTCACGCCGGCCGTGACGATGTTCTCCCCATCGAGCTCGATGACCAGGCGCAGCACACCATGGGTACTGGGGTGCTGCGGCCCCATGTTGACCGTCATCGTTTCCGTGCGCAGCTCAGGCATAAGACAGGTTCATGGTAGGGCGCCCCTTTAGCGGTTCTCGGCGGCGATAGTATCGGCTTCTCGTTCGACCAGCTCGCAGAGGGCGTGCAGCAGCGTCAGATGCACCTCCTGCACACGCGCCGTCACAGGATGCGCGACATGTACGTGCAGGCGCGCTGCCCGGCCAATCGAGCCGCCGTCCGCGCCGGTCAGCGCGATGGTCACCAAGCCGCGTGAGTTCGCGGCATTCACTGCACGGAGCACGTTGGCCGACGCGCCGCTCGTCGAGAGCGCCAGCAGCACGTCGCCCGGCCGGCCGAGCGACTCGACCTGCCGCTCGAACACGCGCTCGAACCCGAGATCATTGGCCACGGCCGTCAGGATGCTGGTGTCGGTCGTCAGAGCCACGGCCGGCAGCGCCGCGCGATCCCGACTGAATCGACCCGCAAGCTCTGCCACGACATGCTGCGCCTCCGCGGCGCTCCCGCCGTTCCCACACGCCAGCACTTTGTGCCCGGCCGCAAGCGCCTGAATAATCGCCTCCCCGGCGGCAGCCAATTCTCCAGCAACCGCGCCACAGCTCCGCACATGAAGTGCGGCGGCCTCGCGCAGAGCCTCTTCAACGAGCGCCGATGCGGTGGCACGGGTCTGCGGCATAGGAACGGGTGACCCGGTGACAGGGTGACCGGGTGACAAGGTGATCGGGGTTGTTTCAAGAGCTCGAGCCACCCCTATCACCTAGTCACCCCATCACCCCGTCACCTTGTCACCCCATCACCTTGTCACCCTTTCACCCCACTCCCACTCCGTGCTCGCTGCTCCTCGATCGTCCGGAGAAATTCCTCCTCGGTCACCTGCAGCGGCATGCTGACGTTCACGGGCAACTTCACCTGAACCGGGTAGTCCTTGCGTGCAGGGTGCCCCTCCCATTCGTCCGGCATCAGGATGCGCCGCAGGTCGGGATGCCCCGTGAAGATCACGCCGAAGAGGTCCCAGACCTCGCGCTCGTACCAGTTCGCGTTTGGATACACGGACGAGATCGTCGCGAGCGCAGGGTCGCTACCCGGGACACGGACCTTGAGCCGCAGGCGCGCCGGCGGTGGTGCGTCCCCCATGGCGGCCGGCCCCAGCGAGACGAAGTGATAGACGACCTCGAAGCGCGGCTCCCGGGGCCACACATCGACGGCCGTCATCTCGGCCAGCACCTGGAACTGCAGGGCACCATGCTCGCGCAGCGTGCGGCACACGTCCACGATCGCCTCACGAGGCACGGCCAAACACGGCTGATCGACCGAGGGAATCTCCTCGAAGGTGACCTCCGGCAGCGTGCTCCTCAGCACGGCAAGACGCTGGCTGACGTCCATCACGCGTGGTCACCTCGCAGCAGAGCCGGTGGCGGGTGCGTGTCGGTCCGAGGCCTCATGCGGTGCGCCCAAATGCCCGCTGTTGATCGATTTTTCGCTGCAGTTGCACGATGCCGTAGATGAGCGACTCCGGTCTCGGCGGGCAGCCCGGCACGAAGACATCCACGGGCACGACCTGGTCGACCCCTTGCACGAGGGCATAGTTGTCGAACACACCGCCAACTGAGGCACACGCACCCATCGAGATGACCCATTTCGGCTCGGGCATCTGGTCGTACACGCGCCGCAGCGCGGGGGCCATCTTTCGAGACAACCGCCCGGCGACGATCATCAGGTCGGACTGCCGCGGCGACGCGCGAAAGACCTCCGCACCGAAGCGGGCAATGTCGTAGCGGCCGCAGCTCATGGCCATCATCTCGATGGCGCAGCAGGCCAAGCCGAAGGTCACGGGCCAAATGGCCGAACGGCGCGCCCACTGCACCATTCGATCCACGCTCGTCGTCAACACGGGGATTTCAGGAAATTCGGCCACGATTACTCCTCACGGCTACCCCAATCCAGCACGCCCTTGCGCCAGATATAGACGTACCCCGCCGACAGCACCAGGATGAAGACCAGCACCTGGACGTAGCCCGCCCAGCGGAGATCGCGCAGGGCCATCGCCCACGGGTAGAGAAACGCGACCTCGATGTCGAACAGCAGGAAGATCATCGCCACGAGGTAGAAGCGGACCGACTGCCGCTCGCGGGCGTCGCCGACCGGCGGCATGCCGCACTCGTAGGGCGCTGCCTTCTCCGGGCTCGGACTGCGTGGTCCGACGAACTGAGAGAGGAGCACGTTGCCGCCGGCAAACGCCAGGCCAAATCCCAGTAGGATGACGATAGGTAGCCAGCCGTCCATAGGTCAGATGGGCGTCGCTCGACGCCGCAAGCTCCACCGCGGCCGGCGCGGCGCGCGTCTCGGAGCTTGTGAACATTTTCTCAAGCGCCGTACAAAATGCAAATGGAAAAGGGATCCAGGGGCCAAGGGATTGAGGGATCGAGGGGGTGCAAGGGCCAACTCCTCAGGTCTGATCGCTTACTATTGCCCCTACTTACCCCTTGATCCCTTGGTCCCTGGACCCCTGGATCCCTGATATACAAACCCCATGCGCCTTGCTTGGTTCTCCCCACTTCCGCCAGCGCGCGTCGAGGCGGCGGGGCTCGCCGTGTCGCTGCTCCGCCGGGCCGTCGCCTCGCACTCGGTCGATGTCTTTACCGGTGACGAGTACTGGCTGCCGTGGGCGCGCTGGACGGGCACGCCTACCGCTGATCTGCCGTATGTCGGGCGCCGGCCCAAGCGTGGGAGCATACCACGTGAGGAAGGGCCCCCTCGGCCAGACGAAGCGGTGCTCGCGCCGAGCACGTGGCGCGGGGCTCGCACGCCACCGGCGCCGCTCGGCCACGCCCGGCTGTTTCGGGCATGGGAGTTCATCTTCGCGGAGCAACACGCCCCGTACGACCTCAAGGTCTATCAGATGAGCAACGACGCGGCGCACGACTTCGTGTGGCCGTATACGTTCCGCTGGCCGGGTCTCGTCATCCTCCACCACGCCGACCTGCACGACGCGCGGGCGCGGCGTCTGCTCTACCTCGCGCAGCCAAACAACTATCGTGCGGAGTTCGCGTACAACCACCCAGGTATCGACACGCGCGCGCCGGAGTACGTGATTGCGGAGGTGGAAAACCGGCCGTCGGGTCTCTGGCCCATGGCGCGCGCGCTCGTGGAGCGTGCGCGAGGTGTGGTCGTCCACAACAGACGACTCCTGGAAGAGCTGCGAGAGGAGTTTCCGGGATCGCCGCTGCGGCAGGTAACGGCCGGCGTCTGCGACGCGCCAGTCGCGACTCCGCGTCACGCAGGAACCCAGCTCGTCGTCGCCGCGATCGGGCCGCGCCTCGCGCCGCGGCTGAGGCCGCTCGTCCAGGCGTTCGCGGCCGTCGTGCGACACCACCCGGACGCACGACTGCTGTTGCTCGACGACGCCACGGAGGCGCTCGTCACGGCAACCGCTGGCGTCGATGCGAGTGTGACGGCGCGCATCGAGGCACGCGGGTACATCCCGGATGTGGCGCTCGCGCCACATCTTGCCGAGGCCAGCATCGTGGTGTCCGTCCGATGGCCAACCTGGCGCGAGACGTCGACGCGCTGGCTGCAGGCGCTGGCTGCGGGCCTCCCGACCATCGTGGCAGACGAGGCGACCCTGGTCGACCTGCCTCTCCTCGAGCCGCTCGACTGGACGCTGCTTCACGCGCGCGAGGACGCGGCAGCAACACTCGATCCACCGACCTGGCGGGAGGCCGTCGCCGTGGCGGTGGACATACGACGCGAGGAGACCACGATTCGGCAGGCGCTGTTGCGCCTCGCGCGCGACGGCGAGCTTCGCGCCACTCTCGGCGCCAATGCCAGGCGCTTCTGGGAAGCGCACCACACCGAGTCGCACATGCAGGCCGACCTCGCCCAGGCTCTCGAGTGGTGCGGTAATCTACCCGAGCCCGCGATCCCGCCGAGGTTTCCAGCGCACCTGACCGCGGATGGGACGGGCAACGTGCGCCGCACGCTCGAAGAGCTGGGCACGACGACAGACCTCTTCTAGCATCGTGGTCCTCATCGCTTGTCAAGGCGCAAGACACGAGACACAATGCAGGAAGTGGAGATTCGGCTCAACGGAGAAGTGTACGAGCTGCCGGAGCCGCTTGCAGTCCATGCACTGCTCGATCGGCTGGGAATCGACCCGCGTCGCGTTGCCGTGGAGGTCAACCTCACGGTGATCAAGCGCGGGCAGTACGACGGGACCATCGTGCGCGAAGGGGATGAAGTCGAGATCGTGAACTTCGTCGGAGGAGGATAGGACAGAAGCTCATGCCTGATATCGATGGACTGCGTATCGCCGATCGCACCTTCTCCTCTCGGCTCATCGTTGGAACCGGCAAGTATGCCTCGTTCGACCTCATGCTGCGCGCCATCGAAGCGTCGGCGGCGGAGATGGTCACGGTGGCAGTCCGGCGCGTCAACGTGCACGACCGCGCGGGCGGCTCCCTCCTGGATCACTTGGATAGCGCTCGCATCGCGATCTTGCCAAACACGGCCGGCTGCTATACCGCCGCGGACGCGATACGCTCCGCGCACCTGGCTCGCGAGGCGGGGCTGTCGAACTGGGTGAAGCTAGAGGTGATTGGCGACGAGCGTACGCTCTATCCGGACAACCAAGCGTTGCTGGAAGCCACGCGCGTGCTGGTGGAGGAAGGCTTCGTCGTGCTCCCTTACACCAACGATGATCCGGTGGTGTGCCGAAAGCTCGAGGATGCTGGCGCCGCGGCGGTGATGCCGCTCGGTGCCCCGATTGGATCCGGTCTGGGCATTCAGAATCCAAACAACATTCGCATCATCAAGGCGTTCGCGAGCGTGCCGGTCATCGTGGACGCCGGCGTTGGGACGGCATCGGATGCCGCCGTGGCCATGGAGCTTGGCGCGGACGCAGTGCTCATGAACACCGGCATAGCCGGGGCGAGCGACCCGCTGGCCATGGCGCGGGCCATGCGGCTCGGGGTGGAAGCCGGTCGTCTCGCGCATCTCGCCGGCCGCATCCCGCGTAAGGCGTACGCCACGGCGAGCAGCCCGCTGGAAGGCGTCATCGGCAGCAGGTAGGGCGCGTCAGCCTCCCGCGCCGTCACGGCCGCCTCGGCGAGGCGGCCCTACCTGGCCGCTCGACGCGAAGCGAGGCGCCCTCTTGCATTTTCACGCTGCATCTTACATTTTGCACTGATAGATGACGACGCGTACCATCACGCCTGACGAGCTGGCACAGCTCAAGGCCGCGCGTGAAGAGGCGGATCGCCGGTACAACGATGCGCTCAGCGCCCTCTATGCGGCGTTGCCCTCGGGACGGGAGCTGCCGGCGAGCCCGCCCGTGCCGGACGAACGGCTCGGGCCGACGTTGAACGAGCGCTGGCCCGTGTTGAAGGATGTCGAGGCGCCGGCGGGTTGGCGGGGCCGTGTCGTGCGGTTCGTCCGGCGTTCGGTCGAGCCGTTCTTTGCCCGCCAGCAAGCGTTCAATGCGGCGCTCGTCGAGCACCTGAACAACAACGTGCCGGTGGCCCGTGCCACGCATGCGGCAGTCACCGACGTGCTGGATCGCCTCCAGCATCACATCTATGACGTTGTGCACTTTCAGGTGTTGTTGATGGGATTCGTCCAGCAGATCACTTCATATACCGACACGAAGGACTACGAGATGGAGGGCTTGGCGCGCCGACGCATCGAAGACCTGCAGGAGCTGATTGGCGCGGTCGGGGGCGTGGGTGACGAGCTGCAGAAGCGGCTCGAGCTGCTCGGAGCGCGCGAGCACCGGTTCGAAGCGCGCGTGTCCAGTGTGACCGCTGCACACGAGGACTTTCGGGGAAGCCTCGCACTGCTACAACGCGCGCAACAGGCGCTTGCCCGTGAGGTCGAACAGCTTGCCGGACCAAGGCGGACAGGCCCCTTTTCGGAAAGAGGAACCGGGTTCCTTTTCGAGGACGAAGAAGCCGCGAAGGACGCGGTTCCTTTTTCCCCGGTTGCCTCATCCGAGCCAATCTCCTCTTCGCAGCTCGCCGCACGCGATCAGGACGCCTACAAGTACGTGGCGTTCGAGGACGCGTTTCGTGGACGACCGGAGGACATCCGGGCGCGTCTCGCCGAATACCTGCCAACCTTCGAGGGTGCGAGCGACATCGTCGATCTCGGCTGTGGCCGGGGCGAGTTCCTGGCCCTGTTGCGCGAGCACGGGATCGCAGCGCGTGGGCTCGATATCAACCCGGAGATGGTGCAGATCTGCCGCGAGCGGGGCTTACGCGTAGACGAGGGAGATGCGCTGACGTTCCTTGCATCGCTCCCGGACGAATCGCTCGGCGGCCTCCTCGCGGCGCAGGTCGTCGAGCACCTTCAGCCCGACTACCTGGTGCAGATGCTCGCGACGGCGCAGACGAAGCTCCGGCCCGGCGCGCGGATCGTGCTGGAGACGGTGAACGTCGCGTGCTGGTTCGCGTTCTTTCAGAGCTATATTCGCGACGTCACGCATATCCGGCCGCTGCACCCGGACACGCTGTCGCACTTCGTCCGCGCGAGTGGATTCCAACAGATCGCGGTACGCTTCTCCAGCCCGTTACCAGCGGAACATCGCCTTCTGCACGCTGCCGGCGATGACGAGCTGCACTTTGCGTTCAATCGAAACGTCGATCGATTGAATGACCTGCTGTTCACGCACCTCGATTACGCGGTGATTGGAACCAAGTAGGCACGCGACGCCCAATATCTCGCGAGTGTCTTGGTCGCATCACAGAAACAGCTGCGTTATCCTGGTCGCGTGAGTCCGACGGTTCTGCGAATCCGCGGGTTTCGCTTTTACTTCTTCTCGCGCGAGGAGCGGCGAGTGCACGTTCATGTGCAGCATGCCGATGGCGAAGCAAAATTCTGGATCGAGCCGAAGGTGGGGCTCGCAGTGAACTATGGGCTCACAGCAAAGCAGCTGACCGAGGTCCAGGCATTGATCGAGGAGCATGTTGATGAAATCCGAAACGCTTGGGCGGCACACTTCGCAGATTGAAGTGACGAACGTCTCGCCACACGGTTTCTGGATCCTCATCGAGGAGCGAGAGCTGTTCGTGCCGTTCGGCGAGTTCCCATGGTTCAGGGAAAGCTCAATTCGCGAGATTGCGAATGTACAGCTGTCCAGTCCACATCATCTCCATTGGCCAGATCTTGACATCGATCTGGCAGTGGAATCTTTGGATCATCCGGAGAAGTTCCCTTTGGTGAGCAGAGTACAGCCTGTTGTCAAGAGGCGATTGGAGCCGCCGCCCGCGCACGGCGGGGCTGGGAAGAAGCGAGGCAAGCGCTGATCTCATCGGGGCTGAGCACGTATAGGGGCTCGTCTGGGAATCCTTACTGCCGCCGAAGGTTGTACTTCAAGATGCACCACACGGCACGCACGCCATCCTTCCAGCCGATCTTCTTGCCCTCCTCGTAGGTTCGGCCGGAGTACGAGATCCCAACCTCATAGATGCGGACCTTCAGGCGTGCGATCTTGGCAGTCACCTCTGGCTCGAATCCGAAGCGGTCCTCCTCGAGCTCGATACGCTCCAGCACCTCTCGGCGAAAGACCTTGTGACAGGTCTCCATATCGGTGAGGTTGAGGCCTGTCAGCATGTTCGAGAGCAGCGTAAGAAACTTGTTGCCCATCGAATGCCAGAAGTACAGCACCCGGTGCGAGTCGCCCCCGGTGAACCGCGAGCCATAAACGACGTCCGCTCTTCCCTCGAGGATTGGCTGAATCAGCTTGGGATACTCGCGGGGATCGAACTCCAAGTCGGCGTCTTGGACGACGACCATGTCACCCGTGGCCGCGGCAAACCCACTCCGCAACGCAGCGCCCTTCCCGCGATTCTGCTCGTGAAAGATCACACGCACATTCGGCGGATGTGCTGTCTGTCGCAGGTACTCCCCTGTGCCGTCGGTCGAACAGTCGTCGACGACGATGATCTCGCGGTCCACGTCGAGTGGCACGGCCGCGACTCGCTCTAGGACTTGCGGGAGCGTTGTGCGCTCGTTATAAGCGGCAATGACAACAGAGAGCTTCATAGGCAATCGAACGGCCAATTGTCGCGCCTAGTCTATCGTGACCGGGTGACAGGGTCATCTTGTCGGTCACCGCCCGACGCCGCAGAGTGGGTACGCCCGGCCGGCCGCGGCATCGATGGCCCACGCTTGCACGGCGCGTGGTGACAACCCAGAGCTGAATCGAGCGTGCCAACCAGCCCTGGTTTTGGGCCTGGTTTTGGGACGTGCCTCGGCCACGCCCTGGCGCGCCGCACTACGTGAACGCTCGGCGGCCGGCACAACGAACCGGACTGGCGTGGGATAGGGCTCCCTCGGATCTCGCTCGGTCATGACCACGCCGTCCGGGGCCCGGCGCTCTCGCGGCAACCAGGCCCAGCCGGCGAGATCGAGCCCTCCATCCTCAGCGCGCCTGGCTCGCGTCACCGCCCCAAATGCGCAACGCGACGCCTCCGCATCGCGAAGCATCCATCGCGTGCGTGCACCCTGCAGGGGGAGCAAGCCCGCGTCTCGTAAGGCAGCGGCCTGGTCCCGTACGTCACGATCCCAATTCGGATGCAACAAGTGATCCACGGGCAGGGCAACCGTCGAAAACTCGAGCGCAGCCTTTCCCTGGAGGCGCAGCGTGCGCATCTCCCGCGCCTCCAGTAGGCCGTCACCGAACGCGAGTCCGTACAGCATGGCGCCGACGACCCAACAAGCGAGAGCTGCGTGAGAAGACCACGGATGGAGCCGCCCCTGCCGCGACTCGCGATCGTGCGCAAGACATATCGCGGTCACCATCACGACGGCGATGAGAATCCATACGGACAGGCTGACGTAACGACTGGCGGAGAGTCCCAGCATGCCATACGCCGAGCGCCCAACCGCCACCAGCAGCACGGAAGCGAGACCGTAGCCGCCGAGGCTGAGCCACGGCGCCACGCGATCGATCAGCCCTTCGTCGCGTCGGTTGCGAACCAGATAGGCCAGAGGCAGGAGGGCGAAGCCGGCCGCAGTGAATCCCACGAGCTCGGCCCAATACATACGCTCCTCAACGGTCGCGCCAAAGGCCAGCGGCCGCCCCAAGAGGGCAAACGGCGCCCTGATCGTCAGCCATGGATTCGCGAACGCTCCCTCGATCAGGCCGTGCGGCCGAGTCGTGTGATAGCCATCGACAAAGGTCCAGCCGACCACGGCGAGCGCCGCGAGCCACAGCAACCACATCCAAGGCCGCTCACGGCTTTCCTCGCGATGCGTCCACCAAATGATCGGTGGCATCACTGCCCAACAGACGCTGCCGTTGAGGAGCGAGAAGGTCGCCACGCTGGCCAACAGCGCCGACACGACGAGCGTCTGCAGCAGAGGCAGTCGGCTTCGCGCCAGGAGCACGCATGCCATCACGCAAACGCTGGGCAGCACGAGCTGCATCGTGAAGCCCCAGAGCAGCGTCTCGGCCTGTGCCGGCGTGTACAGCAGCGCCAGCACCGCGACGAGCGGCAAGAGATACCGCGAAAGACGAGGGGAGACCGTCTGGCGCGCGAGGATGGCGCAGCCAATTGCGCCAGCCAGGAGACAGCCCTGAGTGACGATCATCGCCGCTATTTCGTTCCAGCCGATGGTGACCAGCAGCGCCACGTAGAGCAGCGCGACGATGAGGAGCCGGTGCTCGTTGTGCTGTCGCAGCAAGATCTCGAGATCGAGCGTTCCCCCGTTCAGCGCCTTCCACAACGGGGGGACGAAGTCCCACTCGTCCATGTAGGGGACGTCGACCGCGTACTGCCGCAGAAACACCAGACTGAGCAACGCCGCGCTCAGAACCGCAGCGACCGCCGGCAGAGAGGAATAGTCGCGCTCGAGCGGGGCGGGCACAGGTTCTTGGCGCATTTGTACCTGCCAGAGCCCTCGAGGACTTCGCTTTAGGTCTTCTCCCACGCCAGCGACAGCTCGTTATGTGTGAACACTCGACCGAGCCACGCATTGTCGAGCGGAAACCGCCGCACGTACACCCTTCGCCAACCGGCAACGTCGAGGAGGAGCCGCTCGCGAAGATACGCCTCGTCAACGAAGGTGCGGTGAGTGGCGTCACTGGCAAACCCCTTGGGTCCCGGCACGATGATGACGACACGCGTGATGCCGAGCCGACCGCATGCGTCGAAGAGCAGCCGCAGCGCCCGGTCCGGGCGCTCGAGATGCTCGAGCACATGGCTCGCAATGAGCGTCTCGAATCGATCGATCGGCAGGTCGCGCAAGCCGTAGCCGTCCGTGTCAGGATCGTAGAGCGTCACGTTCAGCCCTCGCGAGCGGCAGTACGCGACGCTGGCCGCGTTCACCTCCAGCCCCATCGAGCCCGCCGGCAAGCGTTCGAGCAGAGCACCGATACCGCACCCGAAGTCGAGCACGCGCCCGCGACAGAGCCGCGCCGCGTGCGCCAGATACGCTCGCCGGACGAGACGTCGCAGGCGACCGCGCCGCCGTTGATAATCGGTGTAGCGCTCGTCGTACACGGTCTCGCTTCCTTAGCCCGGAGTTGAACCACGAAGATCCATCGCGGCCTCACCACCACACGATGAGACGCGCAAAGCGTCCACACACCCAGAGCACCGTGGTCACCAGCGCCTCAGTCGGGCGTGCGATCACAGGCGGCACGGTCTGGGTGAGCGTGAGCTTCGACGTGAAGCTCCGCAGCAGCTCGCGATCCGGCGTGCGCCGCAGACGCTGAACGACGCGGTGGTTTCTTCGGATCTCGCCGGTGTGTGTCAGTAACCAGCGCAGGCTGCGCAGCTTTGCAGCAATCAGCCCCGGTCCGCCTCCGATCACATACGTCCACACGACCAGCTCGCTGAAGGCCAACGCCGGGAGCAAGGCGAGGAGCGTTGGCCAGCGTAAGTTCTGCGCCAAGGCCGCGTACCGGTTGCGCTCGATCCAATAACACTTGCTTGGGCTCATGCGAAAGTGGAACTTGTGCTGGACGAGCGACGCCGGCACGAAACGACATCGCCAGCCGGCAACCCGCGCTCGCAAGGAGAGATCCGTGTCCTCGTAGTAGGTGAAGAACGACTCGTTGAAGCCGCCAATTGCTTCGAGCACGTCGCGCCTGATGACGAACGCCGCTCCCGAGACAGCCGCAACATCCTCGGCCTGCGTGTAAGCGGTCACCGGCGCCTCGAGGCCTCGGCACACGGTGAGGCCGGCGAACGTGACGGCATTGCCGCATGTGTTGATCAGACTCGGCCGGTCGATCAGCGCGATCTTTGGCGTGGCCAGCCCGACTTGCGGATCGCGGCCAAGGGCCTCCACCAGCGGCTCGAGCCACCCTGGCGCGACCCGCGTATCTGGATTCAGCACGGCGAGAACGTCGCCGCGCGCATGGCGAAACCCCATGTTGTTGCCCGCCGCATAGCCGACGTTCTCATCGCGTCGAATGAGCCGCGCCTGTGGCCAGCTCGCCTGCACGCGCGCGACCGTGTCGTCGGTAGAGGCATTGTCGACGACGATCAGCTCCCAGTGGGACCAGGTCTGCGAGCCCAACGACGACACGCAGCACGCGATGTCATCGGCCGAGTTGTGGGTCACGACGACGACCGACACCAGCGGTGTCGCAAGCGGTGTCGCAAGCGCAGCAGTGGCGCTGGAGGCCGCGGGCATGGCACTACCACCGGGTGGGGGCACGGGTGTCGGCTGGCTCATGCGCCGCCCAGACGCGCTTCATCCTCTAGGGAGTGGTGCACGGGATGCACCGGCGTGCTCTGGATGTCGAGGGTGAGCGCCTGGAGCAGGAGCTGGATGCCGAGGATGATGGGCAACACCGCAATCATGACGGTGCCGGCGCTGGTCTCCACATTGCGGTGTGCATTGCTCGCCCAAGCCCACGCTCCAAAACCTGCGCCAAACGCGCTGAGGAGCACGCCGCTGACGAGGAACAGCGCGAAGAGACCAAAGTCTTGCACGAAGTGATGCACGACCACGCGCCGAACCAGGCTCCGGATGAGGCGCGGGGGGAACGAGACGAACGCGCGCGACTCGGAGAGCGAGCTCCTCTCGCCGCGATAGCGCGCCGGCATCGGCACGTCCCGCACGACGGCGCGGCACATGCTCAGCTCCACGAGCATGCTCGTCTCGAAGAAGAATCGCCGGTCGAGCGCCTCCTGGTTGATCATGGGCAACACCGAGGCGTGGATGGCGGTGTAGCCGTTGGTCGGGTCGAAGACGTCCCAATAGCCGGAGGCCATCTTTGTCAGGAACGAGAGCCCCATGTTGCCGATCCGCCGGAGCGGCGGCATCGCCGCCAGCTGCGGCGCGTGCAGAAAGCGATTGCCCTTCGTGTAGTCTGCCTCGCCGTTGACGATGGGCGCGACGAGACGCGGCAGCTGCGCGGCATCCATCTGGCCGTCGGCATCCATCTTGACGAGGATCTCTGCGCCCAGCCGGGCGGCTTGGCGATAGCCTGTGAGCATGGCGCCACCGACGCCGCAGTTCGTATCGTGCCGGAAGTAGTGCACACGTGGATCGCCTTGGGTAGCGACCACCTCTGCTGTCTCATCCGGGCTGGCATCGTCGACGACCACGATGATGCTGACCCAGGCGGGGATGCTGGCGAGGACACCGCCGATGTGGGCCGCGGCCCGATACGCGGGAATCACAACCGCCACGCGAGGGAACGACGCGGCCGAGCGCCGGCGCGCCGCGCCTCGGGGCACGGCCAGACTGCTCATCGGCCACTATGATATGCGATCGAATGTTTCGTCTCTCCCGCGCCCCCATCGTTGGCGCTCTGCTGTTCGCGCTCGGAGGTGCCGCGTTTGGTGCAGCGGAGCTGAGCCTCACGTCGCTCCGACAGCCAATCTATCGCGATTTCTATTATCAGCGCGACGCCGACGAGGGATTCCGGCGCTTCGCGTATGCGCACTCTGCCATCTACATCCACGATCTCGGCTGCGGGCCACTCGACACATTCGTTCGGGTGCGCTCCGGTAGCCGGAAGCTCAGGCTCGATGTTCGGCTGGCGGCATCGGGACGCACGCTCGCCGACGCGCAGGTGCGAGAGCCGGCGCAGTGGATCAACGTCCGGGTGCCCGACACCGATGGAGCGCGTGGAATCGAGCGTCTGGATCTGTACTCGGAAGTGCCACCCAATCCGTGGGGATTCGCCGCGGTCGTAGATGACGTTCGGGCAAATGCCTGGGCACCGTGTCGCGCGGCGGGTCGCATCACGCAAATCGTCGCGCGACGTGCTGTCGGAGGAGTCATCGTCGGCCTCCTGCTCTGGACGCTCGTCTGGCCGGTCATGTGGCACCGGTGGTTGTTTGGCGCGGCGGCCTCGACGCCTGTATGGCAGCCTGGCACGACGGAAGGCTCGGATGCCGCGACCGGGGCCAAGGCGGGGAGCTGGAACCTTCATGGGCGGGTGCGTGCCAACGCTGCGCGCCTACGCGCCCACCTCGTAACATGGGCGGCGCTGTTCGTGCTCTTCGGCTCGTGGGCCGTGATCCGTCCGCCGCTGCAGTCGCCGGACGAGGTGGACCATTTCGCACGAGTCCTCTCGATGGCGCGCCAACCGTGGGTCGCCTTTGGTGAGGAAGTGCGGCTGCCTGGAGGGCTGCTCACGCCATTCGTTTTGCGAGGCAACGAGCCGGTCGGCGCCCGGAAATTGATGTTCGATGGCGAGGCTCAGCTCACAAGGAGCGAGATCACCGACCTCAAGCGGAGCGCGCTCGGCTTCACGGCTGCCGATGACGACCACGTGCTCTCGCACGCCTGGGCGTACCCACCCGCGTATTACCTGCCCGTGTTCCTCGTTGGCCGGGCGTTGACAGGCGGGCTGGCGCTTTCACCTTACGACGCGTTCTATGCGTACAGGCTCGCCTCAGCGGCGCTCTCGGCTCTCCTGTGGGTGCTGGTGGCGCGTGCGCTCGGTGGCGTGTTCACCAGATCTGGGGATCGACGCCTCGCATTTCTCCTGATGGTGTCGACGCCCATGGTGACCTTCCTGGCCAGCAGCGTGAACGCCGACGCAGCAATGCTGCCGCTTTCGGTGCTGGCCACGTTGCTCGTGTGGGACCTGGCGAGAAATGGCCGCGGCCATCTCCAGACGTTTGTCGTGCTGCTGGCGCTCGCGCTCAGTAAGCCAGCCGCGGTTGTGGTGATCCTGAGCCTCGCCGCGGCGCTAATCCTCACGACGGTTGTGCGCCGATCTCCGGACCTGCCAGCGGGACAGGACGCGACCTTGGTTTGCGTACGCGCGATGGCGGTGGCGTACGTCGTGTACTACGCGTGGGTGTCGCCTCATCTGCTCGGCGTGCCGCTCGATCTCTCGCCCACCGCGTACCTCGAGTTGTTGCCCCGGCGCGCCTCCTTTCTGTGGGCCGGTTTCTGGGGACACCTTGGCTGGCTCGATTACCGGCTCGAGTGGGGTTGGTACGTCGCGCTTGCTGTGCTCTGTGTGATGAACGCGGGCTACTATCTCGCTGACCGCTCGCGCCGCTATAGCGCGTTCGCCTGGTTTGCGGTCATCAGTGCAGTGTCGCTCGGCGGCGCACTGCTGGCCGCCGAGTACCTCACGCTGTCGCGTGTCGGCTTGACGCTTCAAGGACGCTACTTTCTCCCGGCGCTTCCGGCGTTGGCGGTTCTCTTGATGCACCGCGGCCAGGCCGTCCGGTTGGCCTTCGTCGTGCTCGTCATCGTCTGCCATCTCGTGTTGGTCGACGTCACCGCGCGCCGCTACTACGTCGACGATTGGCGTGGCGTTGTTGCTGCGCTGCCGTACTACTAGAATCACCTTCGTTACAACACCTTGGTTGTCTTTACCAGCGACAACGGTGCCCACTGGCTGACGAGCGATATTCGCGAGTTCAACCACAGGGCCAATGGGCGCCTTCGTGGGCAGAAGGCCGATATCTGGGAAGGCGGCCACCGGATTCCCTTCATCGCTCGGTGGCCCGGCACCAGCAACGTCCGGAAATCGTCGAACGCCTGACGGCCTTACTCGAGAAGTATCGGAGAGAAGGTGCCAGTCATCTAGCTGCCGTGTCGGCTCAGTGAGTATCCGACGCTCTCCTCCAAGTATCTGCCTCAGCGCTTTTGGAAGTAATCGATGACCTTGGCGAGGATTTCGTCGAGATCCACGCGCGGCTCGTATCCGACGAGGTTGCGAATCTTCGTGATGTCCGGTACTCGGCGCTGCATGTCCTCGAAGCCGGCTTCGTACGCCTTCTCGTAAGGAACGGTGACGATCTCCGAGCTGCTGCGGCTCAGCGTCTTGACCTTCCGCGCGAGATCGAGAATCGAGATCTCCTGGCCGTTCCCGATGTTGAACACGTCGCCGACGGCACGGGGATGCTCGACGAGCGCCAGGACCGCCCGGATCACGTCTCCTACATAGGTAAAGCTGCGCGTCTGGTTACCATCGCCGAAAACGGTGATCGGCCTGTCAGCCAGCGCCTGTCGCACGAAGCTGGGAATCACCATGCCGTACTGGCCGGTCTGGCGCGGCCCAACCGTGTTGAAGAGTCGAATGATGATGATGGGCAGCTTCTTCTCTTTCCAGTAGGCGAGCGCGAGAAACTCGTCGATGGCCTTGCTGCAGGCGTAGGCCCACCGATGCTTGAACGTTGGGCCCATCACGAGGTCGGCATCCTCGCGAAAGGGCACGGTGTCGTTCTTCCCGTACACCTCCGACGTCGAGGCCAACACGACCAGCTTCTTCTTCTTGTTCGCGTGCTGCAGCACGACCTCGGTGCCGTGGACGTTGTTCTCGATTGTCTGAACCGGCTCTTCGACGATCTTCCTCACGCCGACGGTCGCCGCCAGATGAAAGACCACATCGGCGCGATCCACGAGCTCGGCGAGCACCGGCTCGTTCGTCACGCTGTCGATCGTGTAGTGAAACTCACGTCGAGCCTTCAAGTGCTCGATGTTCGTGATCGAGCCCGTGGACAAATCGTCGAGGACGAAGACGTCATGCCCCGCGTCGAGCAACGCTTCTGACAGATGCGATCCGATGAACCCCGCTCCTCCTGTGATCAATGCGCGCATGATGATGCTATCGTTCGAGTCTGATGTTGGGCAGGGGGAAAAGGTACCCGGTTCCTTTTTCCCCTTACCTAGTGCTTGGCGTGTTCGAGGCGCAGCAATGCTCGCCGGACCGGTATCTCGAGCGGTTCGCAGAAGTCCAGGACTGCCTGAACCTGCTCTGACGAGAGGCGCGACGTCGAAATAATCACTTCCGAGACTTCCATGGTCAACAGCGCATCCTCGAGGCGCTCCATTCCGCCCAATACCGGCACGTCCAGCACTCGTGTCCCGTGCTTGTCCCGATCATCGTCCAAGAACCCCACGGCATTCCGGTTCAGATCGCGGTTGCTCCGGATTTCCCGAAGCACCATGACGCCGCCGTCGCCCGCACCATAGATGAGGACCCGCTGGTTCTCGCCGACACCTTGCCGAAGAATCTCGTCGAGCGCACGGAAGAAAATGCGGCTGCCGCCGATGAATCCGAGGACCAGCACCCAGTCGATCACGAAGACGGCCCGTGAATAGCCCTCGAAACGTGTGGCAAAGAGCAGCACCAGGATCGCGGCCACGGTACCGACGCTCGTGGCCTGGGTGATTCGGATGAGATCACGCAGGCCCGTATATCGCCAGAGCCCCCGATAGACGCGGAACACGGCAAGCGCGAAGAGCTGGCACCCGAGGACGATGGGAAGGGAGTCGATGAAGTACGCTTGCTCGGCACCCAGCTCGTTCTCGAACCGCAGAACGTACGCACTGTAGTAGGCCACGACAATCAGCGTCACGTCGATGACGACGGTGGCAATCTGCCGCTTGTACGGGAAGGCCGCGACCAGCCGCACGACGCGGGCGCGCTCGCCGATCCCGACTTGGTTCTCTGGATAAACCTCCAGCCGGCCCAGGTAGATGCCGAACAAGCCCAGGCCGATCACGAGAAGACAAATGAGGATGACGCTATACGAGAAGCCGGTGCGGTATGAGAGGAAAGCAACGGCGCCCGAGAGCGCTGCGACGACATACAGGACGATGACCGCGCCGCGCTCCGAGATGCCAAGAGCGACGAGCCGGTGAGACGAATGGTCACGGCCGCCGGTCGAGACCGAGCGCCCGGCCAGCACGCGAGCGACCGTCACCAGCGTCGTGTCGAAGATCGGGACGAGCAGGATCAGCACGGGGAACAGCAAGACCGACGCGGCGTTCCGCGAGTACGCCCAGTCGCCGACCAAGCTCAGACCGCTCACCATGACGCCGAGGAACAGGCTCCCGGCGTCACCCATGAAGATCGACGCTGGATTGAAGTTGTGGACGAGAAAGCCGAGACAGGCTCCCACCAGCAACGCCGCCAGCCGCGCCCCTTCGACGTTGCCGTCCCACGAGAAGAACACCAGCCAGAAGCTGGCCGTGATGGCCGCGATGCCTGCGGCCAGGCCGTCCATGTTGTCGAGGAGGTTGAACGCGTTCGTGATGCCCACGATCCAAAAGATCGTGATGAGGACGTTGAGGAAGGGCAGATCCGTGAGGGTGAGCCGCAGCCCCAGAGCGGCCAGGGCGCTCGCCACGACGATCTGCACAATGAACTTCGACTGTGGCCGGATCGGTCGCAAGTCATCGACCACGCCCACGAAGCAGATGACCAGCGCCGCCGCGAGCAGAATCAGGATCCTCGGGCTGCTCGGAGGCGCCATCGCAAAGCCGATGAACACGCCTCCGGCGATGGCGAGGCCGCCGAGCAGCGGAATCGCCTTCCGGTGCCAGCGATCGGCCTTGGGATGCGCGACGGCACCGAGCCGAGCGGCGATCGGCTTCAGCCCGCCTGCGAGGAGCAGGCTGACCACGAACCCGATGGCTCCGACGACGAGCAGGGGCTGACTGGGGCCAAGCATGGTACATCGCGAGCGCCTTCACTCTTCGCGTGCCGAAGGTATGCGCTCGTCTGGCCCGACCGGCGGCCGTGACCGCTTGCAGTATAGCCCGCTCGGGCTCCGCAGGCACCTTCTCCCGTGATCTCTACAAACGGAGCGCTAGTGTCGTGCGATTGATGAAAACGGCGTCTTCACGGGCTCGTAGCGCTTGAACCACTCCCCGTCGTGGCGGACCCAACGCTCTTCGAATGTCTCCGGATACGGCTCTCGCTTGGGAGGCGCCGCGACGAATCCGACAAGCACACGAATCTGCTCTGGCCCTTCCGGCGTCGTCTCCCGGATGGTCGGCTCGCGAAGATCGATCCGGCTCCTGACCACGCTCTCCTCCACGAACTTCTCGTACGGGACGCGGTCACGATACGCGGGCTCGTAGAGGTCGTACATAGCGCGATGATCACGCGCAACACGAGCCTTCCACCACGCCAGGACCCGATCCTCCAAGACGCGTTGCTCGGCTGGTTCCAGCTTCGGTGCGCGAGCGGTCTCTGCTGCGGGCGGCTGCACCGGCTGAGGTGTGGCCTGCAGACAGAAGCCGAGCGGCAGGACGATGACGAAGGCCGAGAGATTCATGTCAGGTCCTCGCGGTCTCGCTCAGAAGGCAAGCGAGTGTCGTGGTGTGAACGGCGAGTCGAACGACAAGCCCGTCGTCGCGCTCTGGGTCGTGATGTTAGCCGAGATGGCGCAGCATGACGAGCGCCTATACTCATTCGCACGATGGCTCGTCATCCGCTCCCGGCCTTCATGCTTCTCGCCCTGTTGCACGGGGTGACGATGGTGTTGGTCAGGCCCATGTTCCAGGTCTCGGATGAGCTGACCTATTTCGCGGGCGCGCAGGAGGCGGCCGTCAGGCTGGTCGCGAGGCAACCGGGAGATCCTGATCGGGCGCGCTTGCTGCACCACGATCTCTTCGTCTACGACGCCCCAGCGGGCAAGCCCCTGTTTCGATACGCCGGTGGAGCGGCGTACATCGCGCTCAGTCACATCGTTCGTCTACCAGACGGCGCACTGCTGCTGCGCTTGTTCTACGTGCTGTCCCTGCCGGTCGCGGTGCTCGCCACGTGGCTCTTGGCCAGTCGTCTCGCACCAGGCAACCGGACCGTCTTGTTGTGCGCTCCACTCTTCGTGGCTCTCCATCCTGTATTCGTCAAATACTCGGCCGCTGTCACACCAGACGCTTGGGCGAACGCCGCAGCCATGTTCGCCGTGTGGCTCGCGGTGCGGATCGCCGATGGCACCGCACGCGGGATCGAGCCCCTGGTTGCCCTCCTGGTGTCGGCCGTCGCAATCGCGCTCAAAGATACCAGCTTCTTCCTGGCGGCGCTGGTGCCGTGCAGCTTCCTGCTTCGCCTGCGAATCGGCGTCCAGACAACGCATGGTGATCTCCTCGCGTGGATACGGTCCGACCCCTGGCTCGTGGCGCTTCCGGTATCCGTGTCGGTCGTGCTCGTCGTGTCCCTGCTCACAAGCACCGTGTCGTCCGTCCTTGCCTCGCCGTACGAGATGAACCTGAACGGAGCGCTGTCCCTCTCCCGAATTCCTGCCCTCGGCCTCGAAATGGTGGCAACCACGTGGCAGCAGATCCCGAGCCTCTTTGATTCCTTCTGGGGCAACCTCGGGAACTTCGGCGCCACGATTGTTCCGATACCGGCGGCCGTCATGCGCGTGATTCTGGTGGCTACACTGCTCGCCGGAGTCGGACTTCTCCTGGCCGCCTGGCGGCGTCCTTCCTCGACCGACGAAGCCCTCGAGTCGCGCGCTGGCGTGACGCTGCTTCTGATCGGTGGAGCGCTCCTCCTCCTCCTCCAGCCCGCGGTGCGCCAAGTCCTGCTCGACGCAGATGATCTGTTCCAGGGGCGGTGGCTCTTCCCGATGATGGGTGCGATCGCTGTGGCGCTGACCGCCGGATGGTCGGCGCTCTGGCCGCAGCCGGACCGCCTCAGTCCGCTCATCGGCTGGCTGCTCGCGACCTACGCCGTAACGGCGATGGTTGTGGTGGTAATCCCCTATTACTACGTGAACTTCCCCGAGACCTATCGCCTGGCGGGCATCTTCGTCCAGGGCACAGCGGGTAAAGGTGCGGATCCCGCACGGGTACTGCCGTATCTCGCTCGTCCATCCCTGCTGAGCGGCAACGCGCTCATGGTCGGCGTGCTAGGCCTGTGGCTGGCGTGGCTGGCGGTCTGCCTCGTGCGTCTGCCGCGGTGGGCGCACGGCTATCGGGCAAGAACCGGTCATTGATCACGCACAAGGCGTACGCCTGCATGGTCTCGGCATCGATCACCCACGCTTGGATCTGGCCGGGCTGAGGCCACTCGAGTGACAAGGTCCATCCAGCCGACGCAGCGCGCGGCCTGCCGAGGCGTTTGGCGACGTCCTCGCGCGGCTGGCGAGGGCGCACGAAGGCCACCGCGTTGCGGGCTCCGGACTTTTGTGCGGTTAGGACTACTGCGTCCCCGGGACGATCCGCTTCGGGAAGATAGGCCCATCCAGCCACGCGGAGCGCACGAGTGTGCTGGACGCTCAGCGTGTCGACCCACCCCATTCGGCAATCGTCACTCGGGCTGGACGCCCAATCGATGTCTGCCTCGCGCAACATGCCTGCGCGCCGCAGGCCGTGAACGCGCGCGCGCACATACGGCGCAGTGGCAATCGAGTCCAGGAAGGGGTTCACCTCGTCATCCGGGGCCTGATCGATGAACCGGAGCAAGGACTTGGCGATGAGCCGGTCACGATGCGCACTCTTGACGCGGACCATGATGTCCGGCAGGGCAAGGGCGTGGAGCACCGCCAAGCTCACCCACATCGCCGCGGAGACCGAGGCGAACCAGACGGCGCGCGGCCGAAGGCCCCGGCGAGGCGAGGCGCGGTCGTCGTCGGACACATGCAACCAACAGGAGCATACGAGTAGCAGCGTGCCGACGACCGCCCACGCCGAGAACATCACGTAGTGCGACCTCAGCACCAACTCGCTACCGAGGCCAATACGCCCAATCACGATTGGCACACCGGAGCCGAATCCGTACAGGGCGACGAGCAGCCAAGGCAGATAGCTCGTACGGTCGCTGTAGCGTCGACCGACGGTCGCTATCCAGACGCACGTCACGGCAAACAGTGTCAAGACTCCAGCGCCAACGACCCCAGCCACTCCGAAGCGCCGGGCGCCAAAGCCAAAGGCCCCGCCCAGATACGCCAAATACGCCAGCAGCACCTCTCGCGGACGCTCCAGCGCGATCCACCAAGACGGGTGCCGCGCTGGCTTGACGTATCCGAGGAAGTACACGCTGACACACGCTGCCAGCACGCATGCCCAGACGAACCAGAGGAGCAGGGGCTGGTCCTTGGGGCAGCGGCGGATCCAAAGGGTCGGCGCCAGTAGCAGCCACACGAGGAAGCCATTGGCATACGAGAACGTGGCTATCACGCAGAGGGGGATGACCAGCGCCCATGCAATCGCGTCAGACAACGAGGGCTCCAGCGCCACGACCAAGCCGGCGAGGAGGCAAGCAGTGGTCGCATAACCTATCAGGGGAATACCCCAGAGCAGCCCATCGTATTGAGCGGGCGAGAAGAGGACCAGGTTCGTCACGAACAGCGGTCCGAGCAATGCCCACGATCGTCTGGGCGCCCAACGACGCAAGAGCAGCCAGCAGCCGAGGCTCATCGAAATGAGGAGCACCACGGATATGGCCATCTCGACGCGTGTGTTCCACCCGGTGAGTAGCGCGCTGAGCAGGAAGACAAGACGCGGGAAGGCCGGTCTACTCTCGTTGGCTTGCTCGAACAGCTCGGCCACGGAAAACCGCCCGGTCGTCGCGTGCTCCAGGAGCGGTGCAACGAAGCGCCATTGATCGCCAATGGGAACGTCGACGCCGTAGCGCCAGACCAGATAGGCGGTGAACGCCGCCGGGCTGACGGCCAATAACCAGATCAGCCACCCTCGCTTCATTGGAACCCTTGCGAACCCGAAACGTGACGCGTGATGTCAAGAGTTGTGGCGTGCGAGCACGGCGCGTTCGGCGAACCCGCCCTACCGCAGACGACGGTAGGGCCGCCTCGCCGAGGCGGCCGCTAGAATTCGTCAAAAGCCAACACCGCCTCGATGATGAGCTCGAGCTCGTCCTCGGTCAGAGAAGCAAAGAGCGGCAGGCGGACTAGCTCACGGCTGGCCCGCTCGGTCACCGGAAGCGCTCCCTGCCGACCGCCGAAGTGCTGGCCCATAGGAGCGGTGTGCAGCGGCACATAATGAAACGCACAATAGACTCCCCGATCCCACATGAACGCCAGGAATCGATCTCGGCTGTCGCCGTTCGGAAAGCGCAGATAGAACAGATGAAACGCAGGCGAGCAGGTCGACGGCACGAAAGGGAGTCGAATGCCGTTGCTGCGCGCCCAGCCCGCGAGATCCGCGGCGTAGCGCTCACACACGGCACGCCTTCGGGCCTGGCTCGCGTCATGTCGATCGAGCTGCGCCAGTAGGCAGGCCGCCAGCAGCTCACTCATGACGTAGCTGGATCCAACGTCGATCCAGGTGTACTTCTCGACGTCGCCACGAAAGAAGGCTGCGCGGTTCGTCCCTTTCTCACGAATGATCTCGGCACGATTGACCTGACTCTCGTCGTTGACCACGAGCGCCCCTCCCTCACCGCACGTGACGTTTTTCGTCTCGTGGAAGCTCAACGCGGCGAACCGCCCGAAGCTCCCAAGGGCGCGCTCCTTGTATCGGCCGAAGAGGCCGTGCGCGTTGTCTTCGACGATCGCCAGCCCTCGCAATCGTGCAAGAGCCTGGATCGCATCCATCTCGCAACCGACACCACCATAGTGCACGGGGACGATGGCGCGGGTCCTTGCTGAGATCACCTCGTTCAACTGCGTCTCGTCCAGGTTCAGCGTGTCGTCGCGGATGTCGACGAAGATCGGCCGTGCGCCGCGAAGCACGAACGCGTTTGCGGTGGAGACGAAGGTAAAGGAAGGCAAGATCACCTCGTCACCTGGACCAAGATCGAGCAAAAAGGCAGCCATCTCCAGGGCGTGAGTGCCAGAGGTCGTCAGAAGGACTCTGGCCGCACCAAGCTGCTGCTCGAGCCGGGCTTCACAGCGCCGCGTGAACGTGCCGTTCCCGGAAATGTGCCCGCCGGCGACGGCCTCCCGCATCGCCGTCCACTCCGACTCCTCGAACGATGCACGGTTGAACGGAATGCGCGGTGGTGGCATGTCAATCGCTGTCGCGACGCTGGTCCGCCACCGCGTCGATTACATAGGCCGGTCGCTCCATGATGCGGAAATACATGCGCGCCAGGTACTCGCCCATCACTCCCAGCGCGAAGAGTTGCGCGCCGGAGAAGATCGCAATCATCGACGCGAGAAAGGGGAATCCTGGCACCGAGCTCCCCTGCCATGCGTACCGCCCCAGCACGTAACACAGCAGCACCAGCCCCACGGTCGTGCAGGCGAAACCGATGAGGCTGGCCAGCCGCAGCGGCCACACGCTGAATCCCGTCAGCATGTTCACCGCGTGCCGCGCCAGCCCGGCGACGCTGTACTGTGACTTGCCGTACTTTCGCTGCTCGAAGACGACGTCACGCGCTGCCACGTTGTCGGTGACCCAGTTGAGCCAGACGTCCACGTTGACGTACGGCCCGCGCACATCGGCAAACGCGCGGGCGATACGCCCGCGAAAGGCGCGAAACGCGCTGACGTCGCGGGATACCGCGGCGCCGAGCGCAGCGCGCAACGCCAGCTTGACGAGCAGCGTCGCCAAATCGCGCCAGATCCCGTGCGTTGCCTCGCGCGGCCGGCCGTACACGAGATCGTGCGAATCGAGCGCCTCCAACAATCTCGGAATTTCCTCCGGCGGCTGCTGCAGGTCATCATCGAGCGTCACGATAGCTTCACCCCGCGCGAGCCGAATTCCCGCCAGGAGGGCGTTGTGCTGTCCGAAGTTCCTGGAGAGGTTGATCCCGACGATGCGAGGATCATGGCGTCCGATCTCACGGACACAGTGCCACGTCGGCGCTGGGCTGCCATCGTTGACAAGGATGATCTCCCACGGCTCGCCCCTGCGCTCCAGGGTGGCCATGGTCCGGTTCACGAGCTCTTGGAGCGCGCGTCCATCCCCGAACACTGGAACGACGACTGATACCGCGACGTCTCCCTGCATGCTAAACCTTGCGCGCCACAACAAGACAGCTTGCTCCCCACGAGAGGCGACGACCTGCCCCAATGCGTCTCACTTCGCGCGCCAGCATCGCGCGTACGAACAGCCCCATGTGGCGCGAGCGTGGCACGTGGCTCGAGGTCACGGTCGGTCGATGCCGCTCGCTGGGTGCGCCAAAGAGCCTACTCGGGAGCGTCCGCAGCATGGCTATCGGAATCACCAGAGCCTGGAACATATAGGTGCCATATTCCACTGTGTATCCCCGGTGTGCAAGCAGCGCTGAGAGGCCACTGAGCGTGTATCGACGGATGTGCCCAGCCGCGACGTCTTCGGAGGACCACAGGAACCCGTATGCCGGCACCGTCAACAGCAGTCGTCCGCCCGGCGACAAGTAACGATGGATTTGGTCGAGAAACGTCTCGTGCTCGTCGATATGCTCGAGGACGTCACAGAGCGTGACCGCACCAACCACGCCGGGCTCGACCTGTAGTTGCTCGGGCCGCGCGCGCACGCACACGTGTACGCCGCGTCGCCGGGCGTTGCGGGGTGCTGACTCACCCGGCTCGATCAGGACCACATCGAGCCCGTGGTCCTGCATGGCCTTCGCGACAACGCCATTTCCGCCGCCGATGTCGAAGATGGGACCCTCCGGTGGAAACCGACCCAAAGCAGCGAGAATGCACGCATTCCGATGCTGGAACCAGAAGGAGCGGTCCTCGATTTCGTACAACCGATCGGCAGCGGCTTCCGGGTAGCTCACGCCTGCGGTGGGGACCCCAGCGATGGTCCAGACTCCGTCCGCATCCTGTTCCAAGCCGCTGCCGCACGCGTCGAGGCCGCGAGACGCGCGGTGGCTCGTGTGTGGCGGCGAAGGCAGGCGAGCAGTTGTCATCGGTTCAGCGCACGCGGCCTTAACTTGCCATCCCTCTCCGTCGGCGTCAACAACCTCTCGACATCGCGAGTGTGGTACGGTTTCGAGCGCTGCCCGGTCGCACGCATGGCTCGAGACTACATCGCTTCGGCAATATCCCAAGCCGTCGGCCTCACCACCGCGGCGCTCTCGCTCGTGCTCGTGGCACGTTGGCTCGGCCCCGAGGGACGCGGACAGTACGCGTTGCTGACTGGTGGAGCTCAGGTTCTGGCGTTGCTCGGACTGGCGGGCTTTCGGACGGGCGCCATCTACATGGGCAGCCGGGGCCTCGTCGGGTTTCAGACCCTGTGCCGGGCCGCCGAGTGGATCTCACTGCTGAGCGGCGCCTTCGTGATGGCCGCCGCCGTGGTCGCCGCGGCTGTGTTTCCGCGACTCGTGGGCGGTGCCTCCTGGCCAGCGTGTCTCGCCGCCTTCCTCACCATCCCCCAATTGCTTGCCGCCCATGCGCTCGGCGCTGTGCTGCTGTCGCAGCAGCGTCTCGTCAGGTTCAACGTCACGTTAATCGTGCAGCAGATCGTGTGGCTCACCGGCCTCGTCGTCGTGCTCTCGTTCTGGCCGTCGCCAGCTCCAGCGTTGTTCGCCTGGATGATCTCCCACACCCTCTGGGTCGCGCTGATCCGGCGCGGCCTTGGCTTGCCGCTGGTACCCACTTTTGCACACATGCCCGAGGCGCAAGCGTTCAAGCGAGTGCTCTCGTTCGGGCTCCAGAGCGCAGTCGGCCAGGTGGTGCAGCTTCTCACGTATCGTATTAGTTTGTTCGTGATCAGCCTACACCTCGATGCGCATGCCGTGGGAATCTACTCGATTGCCACGGTTGTGGCAGAAGCGCTCTGGCAGGTTGCGGCGAGCGTGGCGAACGTGAATCTTCCCAAGGTCTCAGCCACCCTGGATTCCAGCCTGCTGACTCGCGGCGTCGGTATTTCGTACCGGCTGGCGGTGACGACAATCTTTCTCGTCGCCGTCGGCGTCGCGTTGTGCGCGCCATGGCTGGTCCGCTGGTGCTTCGGATCCGAGTATCTGGAAGTCGTGTCGCCGCTCCGCCTGCTCTTGCCGGGCACGGCGATGTTCTCGATCACCTTGCTCCTGTCCAGCGACCTCGTCGCGCGTGGGTACCCACGTCTGAGCAGCGCGGTCGCACTGGTAACCCTCGTGCTCTCGACAACCCTCTACATCGTGCTGGTACCGAGGTGGGGACTGCTGGGTGCAGCGCTCGCGGGGACGGTTGCCTACACGCTGTCAACCGTGGTGATGATGATCGTCCACTTCAGAACGACGCGCATTCCAACGACGCGATTCCTGTTCCTCTCGCCGGGCGACCTGCGACTCCTCTACACGTTCCTCGTGCGCTCCATCGGACTTCACCGGACCTAGTGCGGTGTCGCTCTCAATCCGGCAGCCGCGTCGCTGGAACCGCGCTACCGCCGTCCCACGGGGCCGACGTCGACCAGTACGTCGCGCGTTCGACGAAGATGGGCACGCCGTTCACGCTCTCGATCGTTGCGCCGAACTCCTGCCCGGCGAGCTCCGTGACGAACGTGCTCACGGGAATGGTGAAGCGGGTCTTCGGTCCGACCTCGTAGGTGCGCCGAATCGTCCGACCATCGCGCGTGAGGAACGACACCGACAGTTGGGAGGCTCGCTGCTCGTCAGGATTGGCAACCAGTATGAAGGTCTCGTACGCCATGTCGCCCCCGACACGTCCATCGGCCACGCCCCACCGGAGACCCGGCTCCGATACACCAAGCGCATCGTGGCCCTCTCGCCAATCGCCGCCCCAGTACATCGCACGCTCAGCAATGACGGGACGATCCGACTCGACGATTGCGGAGACCGCGGTATCCACCAACGCGGGATCCTCGAGCGCGATGTTCAGCGTCAAGCGGCTGCGGCCGGCAATCTGATGGTCCTTGCCAAGCTGCTCGCCGTTGGGCAGAAGATACGTGACGTGAATGTTGGCCGCGTTGCTGTCCGGATTGCCCACGAGTAAGAACGTGTTGAAGAATGCGCCGGTCGCACCTTCCGCGAAGAACCAGCGACGAGCCGGAGCGGTGGTACCCGGGCTCGCATGACCGCCGTCCCAGAACCGGTTCACGCCGAAGTACATGGCGCGCTCCGCCGCTATCGGTGCGTCCGATGCGACCTCGATCGAGAACGCGCGGCCGACGAGCTCCGGGATGTCGCCGGCGTAAATGGTCCGCCGCGCCAGAGGCGGCAGTGCCACATCTCGCGTGACGACCTCCCCGCCGTCGAGGAGGAAGGACAGCGTCACGGACGCTGGATTGTCGTTGCCGTTGGCCAGCAGGAGAAACGTCTCGAACGCTCCCTGAAACCCTTCAGCAAACCACCATCGCGTGCTGGCGCTGTTGACCGCACCCGTACTGTGTCCACCATAGCGCGCCGCGTCCCAAAACATCGTCCGCTCGACGATGAGTGGCACCGCGTCGGTGGACGTCACAATAGTGGAGACGGCCGTCGATTCGAGGCCAGGGATGTCGTCAACGCGTATCGTGCGCTGCGACATGGGCGCCAGGACGTCAGTTTGAACAACGCGTTCGCCATCCTCTCTCAGGAACTCGAGTGTGACCGGCGCCGGCTGGTCGTTTGGATTGGCGACGGCGACGTCTAGGTCGAAGAAGCTGCCGGTCGAGCCCTCCGCCAGGAGGTATTCGATGCGGGGCAGCGTGAAGACGATCTCTTCACGCGCGCTCTGCCCTGCCACGTCCGTGGCGGTGATCGTGATCGTGTTCTGTCCCGCATGAAGCGGCACGTTAGCGACGGACCAGGTCGATGTCCCGTCCGCCACGCCGCTCGCGCCAGTATTTGTACGCCATGTCACGGATGCGACCCTGGCGGCTCCGTCGCGTGCCTGTCCGGAGAGGCTCACAAATGGCGCTGTCACCTCTATCGGGTCGTTCCCCAGGGGATCGGAGAGCGTGATCGTCGGCGCGGGCGTCCCGGGCGGAACCGGCGCAACCTCGAATGGCCAAGGCTCGCTCCATGGACTCGCCTGAAGCATCCGATCCCTGGCGCGCACACGCCAGTAGTACGTCTCACCTGGAATGAGCCATTCGCCGAACGGGGTCGTCCACGTCGGCTCGGCTTCGACAACGGGACCGTCGTCGGCCGTGCCGAGCCTGCCGTCGGGTCCGACATCGGTGTTGTGCACGTAGAGGTCGAAGATGCTACTCAGTGGTGAAACGCAGCTTGCGCTATCGCACAGCTGCACATCGTAGAGGAAGATGGGCTCGTTTGGATCCACGGAACGCTCCCAGCGAAACGTTATCGCGTCGTCCCATGTCACCGATCCGTCGCGCGCCGGGGACACCGGCGCAGCGGGCGCGGACGGCGGCGCTGGTCCGTGCCGTTCCTCCCAGCGGTGTGTCACTTCGACCTGATGGGTTTCGGTGGTCTCGTCAGAGTATTTGACCTCATTGGGGCCCGCGACGAGGTCGGGGAGCGATTTCGGGTTCACTTGAATGGTCGTTCTCGCCGCGAACTGATCCAGGCCGGCGTTCAGGGAGCCAGTCAGCGAGTAGAGCCGAATTCGAATGAGGTACCGATAGACGGGCGGATGCCCGCGTGGCACGATCGCGTCGGTGAAGTCCTCCGATATCGAGAAGTGCCCAGTCGTGCCGGCAGCGTCCGCGCTCTCTGTCGACCACACCACGCGGAACTCGTAGGGCTCGATGCCATCCAGCATCAGCTCCTGCAGCCCCGTATTCCAACCCTCGGTGCTGGATTGAAACCGAAACTGCACGAAGAAATTGTCGTACAGCCGAATCCAGTTGGTGATGTCGGCCTGGTGCGTGAAGTATCCAACCTGGTCGCTCGCCGCCCGCCAGACGACTGTCCACAGCCTGCCGTCCGCCGAGATGGCAACCTCGAGGCCATCCTCGACGCCTCGACGAAAGAACTCCCCACCGATGCGTGTGGGCTCGTCTCGCCCACTGCGCCGCATCCTGTATGTCAGCGTCGCGGTCGTGCCCACGGCCGCCGGATGCAGGGCGGGCCAATTGCCATCGTCCCACATCGTGACGAGCCCGTCGGCTTCGGCGTTCAGCCCGGCGATGTCGTACCAGCCGGAGGCGAGATCGAGCCAGTTCAAACGAACCGATTGCACATCCGGGATGGCCGCAATCTCGATGCGGTCGTTCTCGCCAGCCCGGTAGAGATCGCCCTCGAAGCTGGCGCCAATCATTGGGTACGGGGATGACACCTCATAGACCAGCTCTCCGGTGACACCGATGAGCGATGGGCTCAACGCCAAGTCGCGGTCATCCTCACCACTCATCCGAATCCACGAGTCGCGGACCAGCCATTGGCGCGCGCCCGGCTCCGACGGCGTGAAGGGGCTGGTCAAAAGGCCGTCGGCTAGTACCGGCGGAGGCGGCCTGTTGAAGCTCGTGTCGTCGTGATAGCGAGCGGAGGAGGATTGCCAATTGAGCGTCAGCTCCTCGCCTGGCCGAAGCGTCAGATCCATCGTATGGCCTGCTGCGCCATAAGTGGACCAGCCGCCGGGCCGCGTACGCCGGTAAATGTCGACGAGATCGGCGTGGGCGGGACCTGCACGGGCAACCAGGTCAGGGTCCGCGATGAGGTCGTCGACGCCGGCGATCGTTCGGTTGTCCCCCTTCAGGTACAGCCCGTCGCGGTCAGCATCCAACACGTGCCACGCATTGTCGTAATAGACCTCGACGACGCTGTGCTGACCGGCACCAAGGTGGCGTTGTCTGAACGGGAGGCCAACGCGCTCGTACAGTACGGCTTGAGCGCCCATGACATTGTTGCAAAGCCCATATCCGTACGCGTTGAACAGCTTGACCGGATCGTCGCCGTCGTAGCCCAGCGTTGGAGGTGCGTAGTGGTATCCGTTGGTGCGAGCGAAGCTCCAAATGGCGCGCGCCTTCTGCTCGTCCAACATGTCTGGCGTGAGAATGCTCGCCAGGATGCTGTCGACGCTCGACCAATCCTTGCCGCCAATCACGACCTTTGGATTGACGACCGCGGTCGTGCCGGTATTTCGGATGCTGACGGAGGTCTCGACCGGCTCTCCGGTTCCTCCAGGACTCACCGTATAGGTTTCGGCGCTGGTCGAAATGGACTGCGTGTGCTCCTGCGCGAAGAGAGGCGTGACGCCCGCCGCGAGCAGCGCGACCGTGAGCTGGCAGGCGATCCGAGCGCCGGAGCCAACCCTCGCCAGGACCTCCCACGACCGGAGTCGAGTCACGTCGTTACCCATCGTCCTTCTTGCGGGCCTCCCCTACTAAGCGTGTGTATAGCATCTCATACTGGCCGACGATTTTCTCTAGGGTGAACTGCTCAAGCACGCGGGCTCTCGCCGCCTGACCCAACGCTTGCCGGTCGGCCGGGCCGAGCGCGATCAACCGGCGCCAGGCGTCGGCGAGCCGGTCCGGCGCGGCAGCGGGCACCACCAGCCCAGTCGAGCCCACGATCGCCGCTGCATCACCCACGTCTGCCACGACACAAGGCACGCCACTCGCCATGTTCTCGACCACGACATTGGGGAAGCCTTCGCTAACGGACGAACAGGTGGCGATGTCCACACCCGTCAAGAGGCGGCTCACGTCGTTTCGCGAACCAAAGCATGTCAGACGCACCCCTGGCGCTTCCCGGGCCAGCAGCGCGGCAAATGACGGATTGTCTCGTGTCGCGCCCTCGCCAATCAGCACGAAGTGCACATCGTCACCTGTCTCGGTCAGCTGCGCCGCCGCGCGGAGAAACGTATCGTGGCCCTTTACCGGATCGAAGCGCGCGACAAGGCCGATGACAACGGTCGTCTCAGCGCACCCCAGTTCCTTCCGGATCGCGGCGCGATCGGTGGCTCGTGGTCGGAACTCCTCGGGATCGACGCCGTTGGGAATCAAGACCCATTCGCGGGCCCGATAACCCAGTTTGCGGTGGGCCTGACGACCAGCGCGCGAGTTCACGACGACGGCAGCCGGGATGGCGGACGTCCAGGTGCAGAGCCGGCGCGTGAGCGACGAAACGTGCCCGTAAGGTGTCAAGTCCATGTCCGACGCACGAATGTTCCACACGATCCGGGGTACGCGGGCAGCGATTCCAGACACGAGGCCGAGCAAGTCGGCGTGATACATCCACGTCTGCAATAGGTCTGGTCTCAACCGTCGAAGCTCGCGAGTGCACCTCCACAGGGCCGAGGCGGTGGGGCGTCCGGGCCGCATGTCGAGACACACGACTGGGACGCCGGCGCGCGTCAGTTCGTCGGCGAGCGGACCATGACCGAGCATCGAGATCACGTGGGAATCGACCCGCGGGGCCAGTCGTGGGACGATCCGGCAGAGCGCTCGCTCGGCGCCGCCGATCTGGAGCCCGGTGATGAGGTGAACCACCCTCATGGCTCTGACGGCATCCCTCCCGCGCGCTTCAAGATTCCGGCCAGGCGTGGCGTCAACGCGCGCACGCTGAACTCTCGGTCCACCACGCGCCGACCCTCTTCACCCATCTCGGTCGCGGCCGTGTGGTCGGTCACGAGCAAGTCGAGCGCCGCTTCCCAGTCGCGAACCGACTGCGCACCGAAACCTACGGAGCCGCGGTTGAGCACCTGCGCGTTCATGCCGACGGGCGACACGACGACCGGCACGCTACAGGCCATGTACAGGAGCATCTTGAAGCTGCATTTCCCCCGCGCCCACTGCGAATCGTGCAAGGGCATGATCCCGGCCGTCAACGATTGCACGACCTCGAGCTCCGTCTGCGGCGACCACGGCACGAACCGCAGAGGCACGTGCCGGAGAGAGGTTGACGTCGGCGGCCGATCGCACACGATCCAGAGCTCGGCGCCAGCATGACGCTTCAGCACCGATTCCAGGGCGGGGGCGCACAGATCGAGGTTCGGGAGATTGGCGCTCACGCCCACCCAGCCAATCCGCCCTGGGTGCTTTGCAGGTGCCCCTGCTGGCGCGAACACATCGGTATCTACGGCGGTTGGAAGAATGTCGATGTGAGAATTCCATTGCCTGAAGTGCTCCGCCAGATAGTCGTTCCCGCAGACCACTCCATCACACATGGCGGCCAGCCGACGAACGTAGCGGCCGCGGCGATTGAGCCAAATGGCATCGTCGACATCGAGGAGACGCGGCGACTTCGTGAACGGCTCCAACGTGACGAACGTCGACAGCAGCTCCCGCTGAAGCAGCGTGACGTCACTTCCGTGAGACGCGAGGACTGCCGGAATACGGCTGGCCATCGATCCAATCGCCCAGAACGGCCGTGGCCAGCGGCGAGCGGGAGGATATCGACCGAGCCGCGTGAATCGCTCGGTGACATGGATGTCGTGTCGCCGCAAGGCGGCAACATATTGACGCACCCGAAACCGCGCCGAAGGCACGTCGGGTCCGCCCGTGAATGCCGAGACCTTAAGCATCACCCTCGACCCGCTCCTCAGGCGATCGACTTGTCACGAGATCGTTGAGGTACACCACCATGAAGGGCAGAAAGGATGTGAACCGGAACCGGAAAAACGGCGTGTATCCAACCTCGAACAGGAGAATCACGAAATAGAGCCACCGGATATCGCTCCGGCTCTTGAGGTTCGCTCTCAGAAACGCGTAGAGACCACCGTAGATGAGCAGGACGAGGGGCAGGGAACCCCTGAGCATGTATTGAATCCATCCCGAGTCGCTGTAGTACAGGTCCTGATCGAGGCCATAGTTGAAGCCGAGGGGAGAGAATGTCGAATCACGCAGGTACCTCAGATTGCCAGCCAGGAGCCCGCTCTCCGAATAGCGGGCCATGAGGCCACTCACCTCGGTGCCCACCAGCATCTCGCGCACCGGCTCGACGGCCGCGGTAAGCCGCTCCATCTCGAGCACGACCGCACCCACGATCAGCAGCGGGGCCAACACCGGCACCCACGCCAGCTGCCGACCATGACGCCGCCAGACCGCAAGGAGAAGTTGCCCGCCCGCAATCGTCATCAAGATCCAACCGGTTGTGGATCGAAGGGCCATGCCAAGCGTCATGTGACCGATGGCCGCAGCAAGACCCCAGCGGCTGCCGGTCACGACGTAGTTCCTGAAGTTCAGGTAAAAGAACAAGTAGTAGAAGAAGCCCGCCAGGGAGTGCGTGGCGAAGGTCAGCACGGGCTTATCGTACCAGTCGAGCATGGACACGAGGATGTCCTGCCAGAACGCCGTGTAGTACGCCTTCACGAAGCGGTCAGCCCACTGCACATCGAAGGCAAGAGCCGTTCCCAGCGTGAACGCGAACAGGTTGATGAACGCTAGTGTCAGGGCGGTCGCCTGGGGAGCGCTGACACGCCTGACGCTCGTCGACAACATGAGCGCGAGACCAACGAAGATCGCGACGAGACCGGGAGCCAATCGCGCATGTGGAAACAACAGCGTCATCGCCGAGAGCCAGGCGATCATCGCGAGGTTCACGATCGCCAGCAGACGACTACCGTGACATTTTCCGAGAAGGAGGAGTGCTCCAAAGACGGCGACGTTGAGCAGGATCGCGACGCGATCGAGTGTCGGTGAGATGACGCCGCCAACGGAGGTCGGGAAGAGCAACGCGAAGACGACGCCCACGATCACGATTCCGCGGGCGGCGCGCGAGCTCTTCGCCTGCTGCCCCGATGTCATGGCTCCCCAGCGCTCGGCCGCTTGTACATGAAGATCGAGCCACCGCTCTGCGTGAGGGCCAGGGCACGGAGCCAGGGCCGGTATCGGATGCGCTCGACCATCAACCGTCGCAGCCTGCTCGCCCTCACAAAAGCGTTCTGTCGCCCGGCAAGATCAATCCACGAATAGAAGTGCGCGAAGCCCGCCATCCGCCCGAGCTGGCACAGCTCGCTGTACGTGAACCAGTGAAAGGCCGGCCGTGCATTGAAGTTTGCCAAGCTCGGATCGTAGTGGAGCTGCTGGAAGACGTACGACTCCTTCACAATTGCCGGAAACCAGTTGAAGAAGGGGACGCGGTACTCGCCGTTGACGCCCCGTGGAGAGAACTTCCAGCGATTCGTCGTGTAAACATAGAGAACGCCACCCGGGACCAAGACGCGGTACATCTCGTTCAGGGCCTTGATTGGCGAGTCGACGTGCTCGAGCACGCTTTCCATGAGGATGATGCGGAACGACTCGTCTGGAAAGGCCAGCGATTCAGCGGATCCCTGCTGGACCAGACTGTCATCCTGCAGAAACTGTCTTGCGGACGCCACGTTCTGCGCCACTGGCTCGACGGCTCTGGCATCGAGGCCCCGGTCCAAGAGGTCGCGGACTGCGCCCGGTTTCGGACCGCAGCCGACCACGAGCGCCGCCCGGGAGCCCGTGGCGAGATCTATCAGGCGCTCAAGGCAGTCGAGCGCCGCCCGGCTGAACTGGTGGCTGGTGTCGGCATGCGTGGCGTGGTACTCGGCTCCGAGCCGCTCGAGGTCGGGACAGCCTGCTGACAACGGACGCTTGGCGTAGAGCGAATCGAACATTGCCACGTCGATTCCAGTCGGCTCGGCAGGGCGCTATGCCGATGGTGCTTGGCGCAACGCTGCGATGGTTCGCGACGACAAGACGTAGACGATGGCCAACAGCAGACCCGCAACGGCGCCGAGCACGAGATTGCGCAGCAGATGACGCGAGACCGGCACCGTCGGCGGCACGGCTGGATCGATCACCAGCAGCCGAGCACTCCGGCTGGCCACCTGGACCCGGGCTTGCTCATAGCGAGTCGCAACGTCGACGTAGACCACGCGCGCAATCTCGAGGTCGGTCTCGAGTCGCGATATCCGCCGTTGCGATTCGTACAGTCTGTTCAAGAGAGGAATACTCACACCTTTGAGGTTGTGCTGCGTGGTCAACTGTGTCCGTCGACGTTCGAGATCCGTCACCCGCGCGCGCGCGAGCGCCACCTCCTCGTCCAACTTGTCGTAGGTCGGGTTCACTGCTTCATCCTTCAGCGTCAATCCGAGGATGCTCTGGGTGCCGCTACTTCTCGCGGCCTCCGCCAGCGCTGGATCGGCATCAATCGACCGGCTGAGCGTCTGGATCCGCTCGCGTTTCGCCAACTCTTCTTCCGCCCGCTCCAGGGCAGCGCGCTCCCCGGCGGCCTCGACGATGAGCTCGCGCAGCTCGCCACGCTGCTCGAGAATGGCGTCGATGTCCTTCTCTTGGAGCTCGACTTGCGCCTCCTTCTTGGTCTCCTCCAGCTGCTGCGCAATCTTGTCGAGGTTTTCGCGCGACTCTTTCACCTGCGCCGCAATGCCGTCACGGGCCTGAACCGCTTCCTCGAGCGTGAGCGCCTTCCCGATATCGGCCGAGCGGTTCGCCATCGCGTTTGCCACGTTCGCCGCGAGCGCCGCGTCGGCAAGCGTGACACGCAGGTTGAGCAGCGTTGTCGAGGGGATGGCTTCCACGGTGACCGCCCGGATCAGAAACTGCGCCGCTGTCATCTCGTGCGGCGGCTGGTTGAGCCGGAAATCCCTGACGATCCCTCGGGCGATTGCCTGGCTAGTGAGAATCGACCTGAACGTCCCGAGCAAGGCGTCTGCCGGTTGCTCCCGTTGACTTGCGTCCAGCTGCGTTTGGCTCACACCGAGGATGGTCTGCGCTTCGTAGGCTCGAGTCGCCAGCAGCCCAGCGGCAAGCCCTCCGAGTCCACCGACGAGCGTGAGAACGATGACCAGGCGACGGCGGCCCCAAAGCAGCCGTACGTGGTCGAGGATCTGATGCTCATCATCCTCAGGAGTCCACCGCTGAACCGGAGGCCGGTGGGTGTCGTGGCCGGCTAGTGAGGTTGGGTCGGGTCCAGGATTCGATCCCGATGGTGGTGTCAGCATCTCGCTCGAATCATCGCCAGCGCCGGTAGGTATTGTAGCCCATGCTGGCGCGGGTGCTAGCCGCCACTGTAACGCTCCTGCCGTTCCAGGAACAGGCTGATGCAGTTGGCGTACTTGAGCACCGCAGTGCTAATCCACTGCCGGGGAGCCACGGTTCGATGATACCGCCACCGCGGAGACCGCCCGAGCACGTCACGTACCTTACGCGCGTAGAAGTCCCCGGTATAGCGGAAAGACGCACGAAGGCGATGCGTCTTCGCCAGTTGGATCACGTCATGGTAACTGAGGTAATTCGTGAAATAGTGCATGTAGTCAGCGTGCCGCTCTGAAAAGATCTCGAGGCTGGTGCCCGAATCACGGCGGTGCTGCCGATACCGACCAAAGCCGAGCCGGCTCAACCACTTGATATACCAGCACAGCAGGTCGTGCTCCTTCACGCGGTGGACGTAAGGGATCAAGAGATGACCTTCGTAGACGTAGTTCCTTAGCGGGAAGAGATGCGCGGAGAACCCCCCTCGGCGCAGCACCCGCGAAAGCTGGCCAAAAAAATGATGGTGATCGAAGACATGTTCGAGCACCTGGTTCGACACGACAACGTCGAAACTCTGATCGGTATAGGGCCAAGGATCGGCCTGGCGGATCGCCGAGACTCGACGGGCCCAGTCCGTACGTGGATCGGCGACCGCTAGTCGTGCGACCAGCCCATCGTGGAAGCCGTGCCCTTCTGGACCGCGGTCGGCAACGTCGAACCCGTACAGCTCGTACTCACGATCGGTATCGATCTGCTCGAGAGCGCGAGCGAAGTACGCCAGCATAGCGCCGCTACCGCATCCCGCGTCGAGCACGCGGACCGTTGGGCCCAGCCCGCGCATGGCCGCTTCCGTAGCAACGACCGTCGCCAGGTGTTCGTGAGTGAGACTCGAAGCTCGTGGCACCATGGACCCTCGCAGTTGAACGGGACGGCCGAGCGGGCGACAATACCGACGTCTATGTGTGGCATCGCCGGAGCCGTGACGCTGACCGGAAAGCCGCCAGGTGAGCCCCTCGAGCCGATGCTCGAACGAGAGCGTCACCGCGGGCCCGATGACGAGGGGGTCTGGGCCGACGCCTGGTGTCGGCTCGGTCACAAGAGGCTCGCAATCATCGACCTGTCGCCTGCCGGACGTCAACCGCTTTCCAATCGCCAGGGCAGCGTGTGGATCACCTTCAACGGCGAGATCTACAACTTTCAGACGCTGCGCCGCGAGCTCGAGCAGGACGGCTACGTCTTCCGCACCCGCACCGATACGGAAGTGATCCTCTCCGCGTACGAGAAGTGGGGACTCGACTGTCTCACGCGTCTCCGCGGCATGTTCGCCTTTGCTCTGTGGGACGCTCCTCGCCGGCGACTGCTGCTGGCGCGCGATCGTGTTGGCAAGAAGCCGCTCTTCTACACGACCGCCGGCGGGCGCCTGCTCTTCGCCTCGGAGCTGCAGAGCCTGCTCGCCGACCCCGCCGTGCCACGAACGGTCGATCTGCCGGCCATAGACACCTATCTGTCGTGGGGCTACGTGCCAGCCCCACAAACCGCCTTCGAGAACGTCTTCAAGCTGCCGCCAGCGCATTATCTAACGCTGACACTGACGCCGGCAGGGCCGGTCACTCGTCTCGAGCGATACTGGTCGCTTGGCTATCAGGCGAAGTTGCGGCTGAGCGAAGCGGAGGCGGCCGAGGCACTTCGCGACACGCTGACCGAGGCGGTGCGCTTGCGAATGATCAGCGACGTCCCGCTGGGGGCTTTCCTTTCAGGCGGCATCGACTCGAGCCTCATCGTCGGCTTGATGGCGGGCCTGTCCAGTGGTCCCGTCAAGACCTTCTCGATCGGCTTCGAAGAAGCCGATTACAACGAGCTCGTGCACGCCCGCCGCGTCGCCACGCGCTTCGGCACCGACCATCACGAGTTCATCGTGAAGCCCGACGCGCTGGCGATATTGCCAAAGCTCGTGCGCCATTTCGGCGAGCCGTTTGCGGATGCCTCGGCGATCCCCACGTATTACGTGTCGGAGATGACGCGCCGGCACGTCACCGTCGCGCTCACGGGCGACGGCGGCGACGAGAGCTTTGCCGGCTATCAGCGCTACCTCGCCAGCCGCCTCGCTGCACGCATCCAGCGCGTCCCCGGCCTGGCGATGACAGCGCGGGCCGCTGGCGGCCTCCTGCCCTCATCAAGGGACTTCAAGAATCGCTGGCAGCGCGCGAGTCGATTCCTGACCGCCTTGACCGAGTCGCCCGCTGAGCGATATGGCCGCTGGGTCGGTGGCTCCACGGGACATTTCACCGAAGCAGACAAGGTGCAGCTGTACCGCAACCGCATGTGGGCGGCGCTCGATGGCCGGCGTCCTGTCGACTGGATGGCGTCGCTGTTTGCCACCGCCGCCGATCTCGATCCTGTGGATGCCGCCATGGCCGTGGATGTCGCGGCGTATCTCCCTTTCGATCTGTTGGTCAAGGTCGACATCACCTCCATGGCCAACAGCCTCGAAGCGCGATCCCCGCTGCTCGATCACGAGGTCATGGAGTTGGCGGCCCGCCTGCCGGTCGCCTTCAAGCTGCGAGGCCGCGTGTCCAAGTACCTCCTCCGGCGCGCGTTCGCGGATGTGTTGCCTCCAGAGAACATGGCGCGGGGGAAGATGGGCTTTGGCGTACCGGTCGGTCAGTGGTTGCGGGGACCGTTGCAGGGCCTGCTCGCGGACACGCTGATCGCGGAGCCCACGCTCCTTCGGGACTGCTTCAACACCGCGGCGGTCCAGCAGCTCGTCACCGCCCACCTGGAGGGCCGCGCCGATCATGGCTTCCGTCTGTGGAACCTGCTCATGCTCGAGTTGTGGCATCGCGAGATGGTCAGCCGAACGACACTGCCAACCGACAACGTGAGACTGTATGCGACGGGCAGCTCGTGACTGCACCGCGACACGCATGAACGAGGTGCTAGAATCACGTCGCCCATGAGCGTCGACACACCCGTCAGGGTCCTGCACATCATCACGCGGATGATTGTCGGCGGGGCCCAAGAAAACACGCTGCTCTCCGTCGAAGGCCTGGACCGTCTGCCGGAATACGACGTCACGCTCGTCAGCGGCGTCGACCGCGGTCCGGAAGGAGATCTGCTGGTACGAGCACGAAACAGCACGAAGCTGGCCATCGTGCCGGAGCTGGGCCGCGCGGTCAGTCCCCTGGCGGATCTCGTGGCCCTGTGGAAGCTGTACCGGTTGATTCGCGCTGGGCGTTACCACATCGTTCACACACATTCCTCGAAGGCAGGCGTGCTCGGTCGCATCGCGGCGAAGGCCGCAGGAGCACCGCTCATCGTCCACACCGTGCACGGCCTGGCGTTTCACGACTATCAATCGTGGTTGGTGAACCGTCTGTGGTGGCTCACGGAGAGGATGTGCGTACCGCTCACCGACCATTTCATCAGCGTCTCGAGCCTGATGGCTCAGAGGGCCATCGTTGCCGGCATGGGGCGTCCGGAACTGTTTACCACCGTCTACAGCGGCATGGAGCTGGATTGGTATCTCAACCCCAGCGTCGATCCAGCCGCGGTGCGTCGTGAGTTCGGTATTCCCGAAGGTGCCCGTGTCGTCGGCAAGATCGCGCGGTTGTTCCATTTGAAGGGACATGATCAGCTCTTCGATGCCGCGCCGGCCATCGTCCGACGAAATCCAGACGTGCGCTTCTTTCTGGTCGGCGACGGCATCCTCCTCGATCACCTGCGACAACGCGCGCAGGAGCAAGGCATCCTTCGACATTTCGTCTTCGCCGGGCTCGTCGACCGCGAGCGTATTCCGGAGATGCTCTCCGCGATGGACGTCCTCGTGCACACGTCGCTGCGGGAAGGTCTAGCGCGCGTGCTGCCGCAAGCACTGGCCATGGGCAAGCCGTGCGTCTCGTTCGACCTCGACGGTGCTCCGGAGGTCGTTATCCCGGGCCAGACTGGCTACCTTGTCCGCCCGGGCGACGCCGATGGGTTGGCGCATGCGGTCACGCGGTTGCTGGCGGACCCGGACTTGCGCAGGCGGATGGGCGAGGCGGGCCGGCGTCGTGTCGATCCTGCCTTCCGGGCCGAGACCATGGTGCAAGAGATCGCGGCGCTCTACCGCACGTTGCTCGACCAATATCCCGAACGACTGCGGCGCTTCGACGGGCAGGAGCGGCAGCCTATAGCGCTGAAGAACGTGACCACTCATGGCGCCCCTCCGCGCCGCTGAAGCCGCGACAACGCTCCTACGGTCTCGCCGGCAGCCGAGCTGTCCCCTCTGCGGAGAGCTCGGCGCCCCGCTCCACAGCGGCCTTCGGGACCGGCTGTTGGACCGTCCCGAGGCGTGGTCGCTCGTGCGCTGCGAACACACGGCATGCGGGCTGCTGTGGCTCGACCCCCAGCCCCTGTCTGAGGACATCACGCTCGCCTATGGGGACTCGTATCCATCGCACGTGGTGCTGACCCCACCACCAAGCCTTGTCCGTCGCTTCTACTCCAGGGTCGAGAGAGGTTACTTCGCCGACGCGTTCGGCTACGACGGTCCAGAGGTCAGGTCGTGGCAACGCCTGGCTGGGCATGCCTTGGGAGGGCTTCCGCTCAGGCGCGCCGCGTGCGACTTCCAAGTGGCGCATCTGAGCGCCCTCTCTGGCGGGCGGCTCCTCGACGTCGGGTGCGGTAGAGGGGACGGTCTCCTCTTGCTGCGGCGACTTGGCTGGAGCGCCGAAGGTGTGGACTTCGATCCCTCCGCGGTTGACGCGGCGCGGACGCGCGGACTGGAAGTGCGGTGTGGTACGGTGGAGGCACAACGCTACGCCGCGGCGTCATTCGATGCCATTGTCTTGAGCCACGTCATCGAGCACCTGTTCGATCCCTTGCAGCTCCTCCGGGAGTGCGCGCGCATTCTCAAGCCAGGCGGACGGCTGGTCGTGGTCACGCCGAACACGGCGAGCCTCTTTCATGCACGATTCGGCGCGAGCTGGTTTCATCTGGACCCGCCCCGACACATCATGCTGTTTCACGCGCCTCCCCTTCGCCAGGTCGTAGAGGCGGCAGGGTTGACCATCGAACGGCTCACCACGAGCCTTCGCAGCGCCTGGCTCAATTGGATACTGAGCCGTCGCATTCAACGGGAAGGCGTCGCCGATCTGTATCGGCCACCCTCCAACCGGGAGCGGATGGAAGGATATCTGTCCGTGCTCGCCAAGCGCATTGGCACAACTGATTCCGGCGAAGAGCTCGTGCTGCTGGCTCGGAAGCCACCACCGTCTGAAGACGACCCGCGGATGGAGGCACCAGCACAGAGCCGATAGGCGCGCTCTCGTTCCGCGTCGTACGCCCAAACCGCAACATGATCGGGGTTTCCTGGCACGCTTCCCTGCCACAAACTACGGCGACCTGAGCTCGGATTCTCGGGTCGCGGAGCGACCGAAAGGATGGGGCGCGGGGGATGACCGGAGGCTGTCACAACCACGGCGTCCGCCACGCGCTGGGGACCGGGAAGATACGCCCAGCCCTTCATCAAGACATCGCTGCCGCGTGCTTCCACACCTGTCACCTGCCCCATCTCGCATCGCTCGGGCACGAGCCACACCACTCGCGACAGCGATTCGCGAACGATGCCTGCCTGACGCCACCGAGGGAGGTTGCCGCGAACACGCTCCCAGATCGGATACAGCAGCCCGTTTCCTGAATCACCTTCGGGCGAGACGTCAGCGAACACGAGAGCAGCTTTCGCTTGGAGCAACCGAATCCGATACGCACTTGCCGCGCGCCATGTGTCTGGCAGCGCCAAACCGTACATCACGATGAAGGCTGCGACGGGTACCAATACGCAGGCTTGCCACCAGAAGCGCGGCGCAGCCCCGCGAGGAAGGGCTGCACGCCGCTGCTCCATCCAAAGCCACGCGAGCATGACGCAGGCAATCACGACCCAGGATGAGAATGCGATGTATCGGGATGCCAGCATCCAGGGCGCGCCGAAGCCAATCCGTCCAATCAGGGTCACCAGCCCCGCCCCAAGACCGTACAAGCCGAGAATCACCCATGGCTTCGCACGGTCCGTGAGCTCGCGCTCGCGGCGGCTCCTCAGCAGCCACACGGTGAGGGCGAACAGGAGCACGCACAGCACGAGCCCGCTCCACCAAGCCGTGGCGACGCGTGCCTCCTCACCGATCGCAAACGAGCTACCGAGAAAGAGCAGGAGACCGTCCAGAGTAGCGTGCGGCGTCTGAAGCGCGGTAAAGGCGCTCGGATGGTAGCCAGGCTTCACGTAGTCGGCAAAATACAACCAGAAGGTGGCGCCTCCGGCGGTCAGCCACAGGACGCGATCGTGCCTCGATCGAGCCCACACCCAGGGGGCGAGAAACCAACAAAGCAGTCCGGTCGCCACCGTGAAGCTGGCAAGCATGACGAGCAGGAGCGAGACGATGACGATCCACGGCCGCTTCGGAAGCGCCTGAGCCAGCCACAACACGAGCAGCAGGCAGAAGCCAGGGAGGTACATCATGAACTGGAGCCCCCACAGGGTGTTCTCCCGCTGCGCAGGCGTGAACAGCGCGAGAAACACGAGCGTCATGGGGACGACCGAGCGGAGGCCACTGCGTCGTATCGATTCACGGGCGAACGCCAGGCAAGCCAAGCCGGACACCAGCAGCAGCAACTGCGTTGCAGCCATGCCGGCCCGTGTATCCCAGTGTGTGAGGACAGCGAGGGCCGTGTAGAGCAGGCGGGCAACGGCGGGTCGGTGCTCGTTGTGTTGAGAGAACAACTCGCCCAACTCAACCGAGCCGCTCCTCAGCCAGGTCCACGTGGGGGGAACGATGTCCCATTCGTCGCCCAGAGGCACGTCCACCCAGAACCGCGTGACGAATAGCGCGGAGGCGAGCGTGACGACGCCCAACACGCCGACGTTGATCCACAGGGAAGAAGGGGGAGATGGTGAGGGGGTGACAGGGTGGGCAGGTGGCACGGCTGGCGGGTGATAGGGTGACAGAGGGTTCGCGCGCTACGAACCGACTTTCTCTGCCTTCCGTAGCAAGGCAATCCATTTTGGCGCATTCGCTTGCACGGAATAGAGCGATGCGACGCGATCGCGGGCACGCCTCCCAAGCTGTTCGCGCAGCGTCCGGTCTTCGATGAGCTGCGCAAGGGCCCGTTCCCACTCGGCGTCTGACCGGCAAAAGAGCGTGCCGGTGTCACTCCCGAGGATCTGCTCGTTGGTCTCCGTCCACGAGGCGATCGTTGGCGCGCCGGATGCACCGTACTGAAGCGCCTTGAGGGCGGCTTTGCCCCGTGTCCACGCGGTGTCCGGCATCGGCATCAATCCGATATCGAACGCGGAGACGTCGTTGACCTCCGTCTCGAGACACCACGGATGGATCGTGACCGGAACGCCGCGCAACGGGCTCCGCCCGGCGCCCACCAGTCGAAGCTCGACATCGTAACGGCAGAGGATCCGCCGCAACGGCTCCTCGATGAGGGTCAGGTAAGCGGCCGTGGACGGTGTGCCAATCCAGCCAAGGACCAGCCGCGCCGCGGTACGGGGCGGTGCCGGAAAGGGGTATCGATCGATGTCGACAGACGTCGGAATGAGCACGGCTTCCCCGCCGGCCGCTTGGACGACCGCGGCGTTACGGTGGTTCGAGGTGACGATCACCCGGCAGCAGGCGATGGCCCGTGCCAGGCTGTCGCGCCACAAGCGGCCGCGCAGCTTGGCCATGAGATGCGTTTCTCCTGCTTCCTGCACGTCCAACGCATCGTCGAAATCGTACACGAGCCGATCGCGATACGGGCCGAGCCACGTGGTCGTCCAGGCCGGCAGCGGAATCCGATAGAACACGCATCGATCGAACCGCGGCAGCAGCGAGATGAGACGCGCCAGGCTGGCGTGTGTCTCGCTCCAACTTCGAGCCAGCTGCAGCGTCCGCACGTGGCGTGCGCGCCCGAGGCTGCCGAGCGCTGCAGCGGTCGACACTTGACTCTGCGCCACGCGGACGGTGCAGAGAAAGCCGGCCGACTCCAAGGCCGGCAGGTACTGCAGAACCCGATAGCGCGTCCCGGGAGAGGACCCGGTATGCTGAACGAGGAATAACACCCTCATACGCCTGTTAGACGATTAGTCCAAAGACGTGCCCTTATCCGTGTCCCTCGGTATCCGTCCTTATTTGCGTCCATCTCTGGATGCCCCGATGCCTCCACAGATCGCCAAGGACCCGCCTCCAGAGCCGCACGTACCCGAGCACGACGTCCGTGATTTCTCGACCGTCGAGATGACCAAGCGCGTGAGCCAGGCGGATCAGGGGCTCGACACAGAGCGTCCCCACCGCGAGCGCCGTCGCGCTCCGCCGGGGAAAATGCTTGTACCCGTAGAGAATCCGGCTGTGCAGCGCGTAGCCAAGCCTCAGTGCCTTCACCGCTTGCGATGCACCGCCACCCTTATGGTAAACGACGGCGTCAGCGAGGAACATGGTCCGCGAACCGCGGAGCGCGGCCCGACGCGAGAAGTCGAGGTCTTCGAGATACAAGAAGAATCGCTCGTCGAAGCCATCAAGGGCTTGGAAGAGCAAGCGCCGTACGGCATAGAACGCGCCGCAGACGTGCTCGACCTGCCGCGTATCCCGATGGTCCCACTCACTCATCACGTGGGACGGCCAGCGCCGGGGGAAGAGCCGATTGAGCCCGAGCACGACGCTCACGAACATGGCGGGAGTCGGGAATCGCGCACAGCTCCGGCTCGTCGCCCCTTCGTCATCGACCAGTCGAGGGCCGACAATGCCCACGTCTCGCCCCGATGGAGACGCGAGATACTCGACAGGCCTCGCGAGGGCATCCGCCGTCACGCGCGTGTCTGGGTTCAAGAAAAGGAGATAGTCTGCTGTCGATCCGATGGCGCCTCGATTGCACGCGGCCGCAAAACCGAGATTACGGCGGCTACGAATGACCTCGACTCTCGAGTCGAGCCATTCGAGACCATCCATCGAACCGTCACTGGATCCGTTGTCGACGACGACGACCCGACGTAACTCGAACCGATGGTCGTGGATGGCGCCCACTGACTCGATGCAGTCGTGGAGCAAGCGCCCACCGTTCCAGTTGACGACGACGACGTCGAGCGAAGGCAGCATCCAGGTGCTTGGTCCTCAGGGACCTACAAGGACTTACGCGCTCGCGGCCGACGTGCTGGAAACGAGCTGGCGCCTGCGGAGGCGCTCGAGATCAGCGTCCACCATCATCATCACGAGCGTCTTGAAGTCGACCGTCGGCTCCCATCCCAGCTCGCTGCGCGCCTTCGTGGCGTCGCCGACCAACAGATCGACTTCCGCCGGCCGGTGGAACTGTGGATCGACCACCACGTGCTCGCGCCAGTCGAGACCGGCGTGGCCGAACGCCACCTCCACCAGCTCGCGCACCGAGTGCGTCACACCGCTTGCCACCACGTAATCGTCTGGCTGATCTTGCTGGAGCATGAGCCAGATGGCACGAATGTAATCGCCGGCAAAGCCCCAGTCGCGCTTCGCGTCCAGTGTGCCGAGGGCGAGCGTCGGCGCGAGCCCGAGCTTGATCCGGGCGACGCCGTCGCTCACCTTGCGCGTGACGAACTCCAGCCCCCGTCGAGGTGATTCGTGGTTGAACAGGATCCCCGAGCAACCGAAGATGCCGAAGCTCTCGCGGTAGTTCACCGTCATGTAATGGCCGAAGACCTTCGAGACGCCATACGGGCTGCGCGGGTAGAACGGCGTGAGCTCTGTCTGGGGCACCTCACGCACTTTGCCGAACATCTCGCTCGAGCTCGCCTGGTAGAACCGGATTTTGACATTGACCTGTCGGATCGCCTCGAGCACCCGCGTCACGCCCTGCGCGTTGTAGTCGCCGGTCAGGACCGGCTGCTGCCAGGAGGTAGGCACGAACGACATCGCGGCAAGGTTGTAGAGCTCGTCTGGCTGCACCTCGTCGAGGAGGCGGATGATGGAGAGCTGGTCGAGCAGGTCGGCGTGCCGGAGCTCGATCCGATCCTGAAGCGGCTCGATGCGCCACAGGTTTGGCGCGCTGGCGCGGCGGATCACACCCACCACGCGATAGCCCTTCTCGACGAGGAACTCGGCCAGATACGAGCCGTCTTGTCCCGTGATGCCCGTGATGACAGCACACTTCGGCATGACGTGAATAGATTACTACAGCCGAAAGATGTGCGCGCCGGCAATACCCTTCAAGGCGTTCCGCGTGTCCACGATGAGCGGGGCGCGCTCCGCCAGCTCAGCATAGTCGAAGGCCCGATGATTCGTGGCAATGATGGCGCAGTCGAATCCGTCACGATAGGCCTCCTCCAGCGGCACCGCGGTCAAGCGTAAGTCGCCATGCTCCACATCGGGAACGTGCGGGTCACTGTAGGTGACCCGTGCCCCTCGCTGCCGCAACAGTTGCGCGATGTCGAGGGCGGGAGACTCGCGGTGGTCGCTCACATCCGGTTTGTACGCCATACCAAGGAGGTGAAGGCGGGATCCTCGAATCGCCTTTCCGAGGCTGTTGAGCGCGTCGGCCACGAGGCTGACCACGTATTTCGGCATCCCTGCGTTGACGTGACCCGCCAACTCGATGAAGCGGCTCTCGAAGCCGCTCTGACGCGCCTTCCAACTGAGATAGAACGGATCGATCGGAATGCAGTGGCCACCGAGGCCCGGTCCCGGATAGAACGGCATGAAGCCGAACGGCTTGGTCTTCGCCGCATCGATGACCTGCCACACATTGATGCCGAGGTCCCGACACATCAGCGCCAACTCGTTGACGAGACCAATGTTCACCGCACGAAAGGTGTTCTCGAGCAGCTTGACCATCTCGGCCACTCGAGGGTTCGACACCGGCACCACCTCGTTGACGATGGTCGAGTACAGCGCGACCGCGGCGCCGGTCGACGCGGCGTCGAAGCCACCAACCACCTTGGGAATATTGTGCGTCTGGAAGTGTGGGTTGCCTGGATCCACGCGCTCCGGCGAGAACGCAAGGTAGAAGTCGGTGCCAGCCTTGAGCCCCGCTTCCTCCAGCATGGGTTGCACGACCTCTTCGGTGGTTCCCGGATAGGTCGTCGATTCGAGAATCACGAGCTGTCCCTTGCGGAGATACTTCGCCGCTTCCGCCACCGCCGAAGCCACGTACGAAAGGTCCGGGTCCTTCGTTTTCCGCAACGGGGTCGGCACGCAGATGTTGATCGTGTCGACCTCCGAGAGCGCCGCGAAGTCGGTGGTCGCACGAAAGCGGCCATCCTGCACCGCTTGATTCACGTGGCAGGCCGGCACGTCGAGGATGTACGACTCGCCGGCGTTGAGCGCCGCGACCTTGTTCCGGTCCACGTCAATGCCGGTCACGTGAAGGCCTGCCCGGGCGAACTCGATCGCTAGGGGCAAGCCCACGTAGCCGAGACCAATGACCCCGGCGCGAGCCTGGCGAGCGCGTAGCTTTTCAATCAGGACATCAGACATTGGGATGAGCACTCTCGATGTGATGTTCCGGCGCGGCGTGGGCGCCATCCGGGGCGCCGTCGGCATGCCCACGGGAACCTCCATCTCAGTAGGTGAAATGGCACGCACCCTGCAGTAGCTCTGGTAGGCACGCGGTCGCTTTGCCTTGGAAAACCCGGAAAGCCCAAGCATTCTGGTACTGAGGGCAAATGCCCGCGAACCTGTTGGCTACCCCACGAATAACGAAAGTCAGCTGAACCGTAGACGTCGTGAACTTGCGACAGAGCCCGAAACTGAGAGTCACTATGAAACGTTCGCTCGCATCTGCTCTTTTCGTTGGCACGGCCTGGCTCACGTCCGCGTCGGCTTCGGCCGCTCCTATTATCGTCGGTTCGGGTAGTCTTCAGCCTGTGACATCCACCGATCAGACGTTCAACCCCTACTGGAACGGCGACTCGTGGGACAGCAACACCGGACCCTGCCACCTCGCCAGCCTCGCGCAAGGGACGGTCTGCGACTGGGTTGGCGGTTCGCCGACCGTTCTCTCCCAGACGACGAGCGACCCCTTGAGCTATCTGGGCCAGGCGGACGGCTCCGCGGTTGACGCGTTCTACTTCGACGAAGGCGCCGCGTACAACTACGAGATCGCCTTGGTAGGCGAGTTCAGCGTCCTCAACGGCAGCAACGAGTTCGGGTGGTACGACCCGCTCACCGGCGAGCGCCACCAGCTCTTCTCGCCGGAGCAGACCTTTGGCGACGTGGCGACGGTCGCCCTGCCGGCCCAGTTTGGCTTCTACTATTTCAACACCGAGTTCGGTCAGTCGTACTTCACGGACTCGACATTGAACGACGGGGCGTATTTCACCGACACGTACGGGCACATTCCTGGCCAACAGTTTGGTTACATGACCGACGGCAGTAATTTCTGGCTGGGGGTGGAGGATTTGTTCGGGACCCTCGCAACGCCCGACTGCATTCCGGGCTCGTGCTCGGACTATGACTACAACGACGTGATCGTATCGTGGAGGCCGATTTCGAAGGTGCCGGAGCCGGGCACGACCGCGCTCCTCGGGCTCGGGCTCCTGGGGTTCGCCTGGGCAATCGGTCGCCGACGGTAGGCTCTGTTTGCCGAACGCGCTGTGCCTCGCGCGTAGCTCTGCGGAAAACCTGCTCCCAGCTCCCCTGCCTCGTCCGTCGCCTGCGTGGAGCGGTGCCAGCTGAAACGGGGACAGTCCTCCTTCTACCTGGCACCGTTCTCACGCCGTCCGGAGCGCGACGTCTCGCCTGAACGTCTCTTCCCAACGCGGTATCCCAAAGCCCACGCGCCGCCCCTTCTGGTTGGTCAGCGCGGCAGTCGGGACGTCTCACTCCAATGGTGACCTCGTCAATCGGCACCAGCGCGAGCCTGATGCGGCAGAAGCTTTGTATGCCGTGGTTCAAGCATTTGAGCTGGTAACCATAACTGGTGTCCAGTAAGTAGCTTGACTGCAGGCGGCCCAGGCGCCACAGGCCTCGCCAGAGCTGGCCACATCAAATACGAACATGGCACGCCGCCTGCATTGATACTGCTACGGACGCGGTGGATGTGCCTGGAATGCGCGGAACAGCCCAAGTATTCAGGCAGGCAGGGAGCGACCCGCGAACCTGTTGGTTCCCTTCGGGCCAACGAAAGTCGGCTCGAGCGTAGACATCGTTTACTTGCGACGGAACAGGAATTCGGAGCCACTATGAAGCGTTCGCTCGTATTTGTCCTTCTCGTTGGTGTGGCCTGGCTGACGTCCACGTCGGCTTCGGCCGCCCCGATCGTCGTCGGTTCGGGCAGCCTTCAAGGCGTCGATTCGGCCACGCAGTCTTTCAACCCGTACTGGGACGGCGACTCATGGGACAGCGTGAACGGCGCCTGCAACATGGGCAGTCTCACACAAGGCTCGGTGTGTGACTGGATTGGAGGGTCTCTGCACACCTTGCCCCAGACGGCAGGCGGGCCCTTGAGCTACTTGGGACAGGCGTCCGGCACCGGAGTCGACGACTTCTACTTCGACGAGGGTGCTGCATATAACTACGAATTCACCCTCGCAGGGGAGTTCACCGCGCTCGACGGCAACAATGAGTTCGGGTGGTACGACCCGCTCACGGGGGAACGTCACCAGCTCTTCTCTCCAGACCAGACCGTCGACGCCGTAGCAAGCGCTGAATTACCCTCGCTCTTTGGCTTCTACTACTTCAACACGGACTTGGGTCAGACATTCTTCACGCAGTCGTCGTGGAATATCGGCGGCTACTTCAGTGACATGTACGGCGTGATGCCTGGCCAACAGTTCGCGTACATGACCGACGGGGACGGGTCATGGCTTGGGCTCGAGGATCTTTTCGGGGCCGCCTCGACGTCTGGATGCGTTGCAGGCGCCTGCTCGGACTATGACTACAACGACCTGATCGTGTCGTGGAGACCGGTTTCGAAGGTGCCAGAGCCGGGCATGACCGCGCTCCTCGGACTCGGGCTGCTCGGGTTCGCCTGGGTAGTCGGCCGCCGCAAGTAAAGGTTCGAGGTAAGAGGTAAGAGGTAAGAGGTCCGAGGTGGTGGCAGGGCGCAGCTTCGGTGGCTTCGTCGAACGTGAAGGGTCGAGCTTCGAGGTCGAGCTCGGCGTTGAGGCTCGCGTGGGGAATGGCTCGGGGGGAGCGAGCTGCCCGGCGTTAGCCCGAAGCACTGAACTCGCCCCCACCTCGAACCTCGCACCTCGAACCTTTATCCTGTTCGCAACGCGACGTATCGCGTGAGCGCCTCTTCCCAGCCCGGCATCGCAATCCCAGCCTGCCGCAGCTTCTCGTTGGCCAACGCGCAGTAGCGCGGGCGTCTCGCTCGAAGCGTGACCTCGTCCACGGACACCGGCACGAGCAACGACGCCGATGCTCCCAGTCTGGCCGCGATGTGTTCCGCCGCCCGATACCACGTCGTCGTCCCTGTATTCACGCAGTGATACAGGCCACTCGGCGCATCGCGGGCCACGAGCCCCAGCGTCGCGTCCACCACGTCTTGGACGTAACTCGGTGACACGATGCGGTCCGAGAACACGCGAACCTCACGACCGGCCATCAGGCCGGCCATGATCTTGTCGAAGCTGCTTCTCGCCGCCGGCCCCCCAAAGAGGCTCTCGACGCGAAGCACGTAGTGTCGCGGCGCATCCGCCGCGAACCACTCTCCCAGGAGCTTGGAGGCCCCGTACACGCTGAGGGGACGCGCTCGATCCTCTTCGCGGTACGGCGTCGTCCCCTCTCCGTCGAAGACGAAGTCGGTGCTGTAGTGCACGAGCGTGGCACCGATCTCGGCAGCCACACGCGCCATGGCCTGCACCGCCAGCGCATTGACGGTCAGCGCATCGGTGGCGTGCTCCTCCGCACCGTCCACGTCGTTGTAGGCCGTGCAGTTGATAATCACCGTTGGGTGGTGCCCGACAATGGCACTGCGTAGGGCGTGGGTGTCGGTCACGTCCAACTCTTGTCGCGTCAGCGCCACCGGCGCAGGCGCTTCTTCCGCCTCGCCGGCACGCCGGAGCCGCTCCACGATGGTCGAACCGAGCTGCCCGTTGGCTCCAAGGACGAGAATCATAGGCATCAGGAATTAGGCTTGCCTAGCCGTAGCTCCCCGGAGGCGAGCGAAGGCTGGAATCAAGGCGCACTACGTCTGAGAGCTCACAACTCAAGACTCACAACTTCCCGCGATAAAACGCCGCAATCTGCTCCACGACATATCGCTGCTGCTCCTCCGTCAGCTCCGGGAACACCGGGAGGGCAAGCGACTCCCCCGCGGCCCGTTCCGCCTCCGGCAACCGCCCGGGGCCGTATCCGAGCGACGCGAAGCAGGGCTGCAAATGAAACGGGAGCGGGTAGTACACTTCGCTGCCAACGCCCGCCGCTGCGAGATGTCTGCGTAGATCGTCTCGCGCCGGCACTCGCACCACGAACTGATTGTAGATGTGCGTCCGCTCCGCCGCTTCAACGGGAAGGCCGACGGGTGCGTCCGGCGCGTATTCCGCGAAGAATCGCCGGTACCGCGCGGCATTGGCCTGCCGCCGCGCCGTCCAGGCCGCCAGGTGCGGTAGCTTCACGCGCAGCACCACGGCTTGCAGCGCATCCAGGCGGAAGTTCCCGCCGACCAGCTCGTGGAGGTACGCGCGAGACGCGCCATGGTTGCGCAGCAAGCGGACTCGCTCGGCGAGCGCCGGCTCGTTCGTGGTGACGAGGCCGCCGTCGCCGAACGCGCCCAGGTTCTTGCTCGGATAGAACGAGAAGCACCCGAGCGTGCCGAGGCGGCCCGCTGGCTGATCGCGATATCTCGCCCCGATGGCCTGCGCCGCATCCTCCACCACCGCGAGGCCAGTCTCGCGCGCCAGGCTCGTCAGCTCCGCCATCTCCGCGCACTGACCGAACAAATGCACCGGGATGATCGCCTTGGTTCGCGACGTCACCGCGCGCCGCGCCTCGTCGGGATCGATGTTGAACGTCGCCGGATCGATGTCGACGAAGACGGGCGTCGCGCCAACCCGGCTGACCGATCCCGCTGTGGCGAAGAACGAGTAGGTCGGGACGATGACCTCGTCGCCGCTGCCGATGCCGAGCGCCATGAGCGCCACCAGCAGCGCGTCGGTGCCGGATGACACGCCAATCGCATGGCGGACGCCGATGACCTCCGCCAACGCCTGCTCGAGCGCCTCGACGTCCGGGCCGAGAACGAACCGCTGCGTGTCGCACGCCCGCTCGATCGCGGCAAGCACGTCGTTTCGGATGCCCTGGAATTGCGCGTGTAGGTCGAGCAACGGCACGATCATGGTCCGGAAGAATGCTACACTCTCGAGGCGATGTGGGCCAACGACGCCCTGATGGTCTATCGTTATCGCGAGCTGCTCCGCAATCTCGTGTTGCGAGATCTGCGGATGAAATACAAGGGATCGGCGATTGGATTCTTCTGGTCGCTGCTGCACCCGCTGGCCATGGCGGTGGTGTACACGATCGCATTCGAGTACATCCTCAACATCGAGATTGAGTTCTTTCCGCTGTTCCTCTTGAGCGGCCTCTTGCCATGGATGTTCTTCACTCAGGCCGTCAGCGCGGCGACAGGCGCGGTCGCTGACAACGGCAACCTCGTGCGCAAGGTGGCGTTTCCTCGGGTAGTGCTCCCCATGGGAGCCATTGGCGCGCAGTTCGTGCAGTTTCTGCTGATGTATCTCGTCGTGTTCCCGCTCGCGCTCGTGATCGGCGTCGGCCTCTCCCCTGCGCTGTTCGCCCTCGTGCCGGTGATCCTCTTGCAGATGCTGTTCACGGTCGGCTTCGGCCTCGCGCTGTCGACCGCCTACGTCTATCTCCGCGATACGCGTCACCTGCTGGAGGTCGCCCTGCAAGTCTGGTTCTGGCTCACGCCGATCCTCTACGCCGTCTCGCTCGCGCCCGAAGATCTCCGCCCCGTCCTCTGGCTCAATCCCATGACGCATTTCATCACCGCCTACCAACAGATCGTCGTGTACCATCACGCGCCCGGCTTGATCTCCATGGTGGTCATGACCTCCGTCGCCCTGGCAGTTCTCGGCTTCGGCATGGCTATCTTTGGTCGGCATCAGCGGCGGTTCGCGGAGTTCGTGTGAACGTTTGCTAGACTCGCGCTGTGGCCATCACCCTCGAGGGCGTGTCGAAGCGCTACAGCATTTATGTCCGTCGGGCGGGTGGGCTGAAGGACAAGCTCGTCGGGCGGGTCATGGGGAGGCCCGAGGTCAAGAAAACGTTATGGGCGCTCCGCGATGTCTCGCTGGCCGCCGAGCGCGGCACGACCCTCGGCATCATCGGCGGCAATGGCTCTGGCAAGAGCACGCTCCTCCAAATCATCGCGGGGATTCTCGAGGCCGACGAGGGACGGGTCGACGTGGATGGTCGTGTGACATCGCTGTTGGAGCTGGGGGCCGGCTTCAGCCCTGATCTGTCCGGCCGCGAGAACGTCTATCTCAATGCCTCTCTGCACGGCGTGCCTCGCCACGTGATTGATCAACGGTTCGACGAGATCGTCGCATTCTCCGGCTTGGAAGCGTTCATCGATTCCCCCGTTCGAAACTACTCGTCCGGCATGTACATGCGCCTTGGTTTCTCGGTTGCCGCACACCTCGACCCGGAAATCGTGCTGATCGACGAAGCGTTCGCCGTGGGCGACGAACAATTCCAGCGTAAGTGCCTGCGCAAGATCCAGGACTTCAAGTCCCAAGGTGTGACCATCCTCATTGTCTCTCACGACCTCTTGCTGATCGAGCGCCTCTGCACCCACGTGTGCCTGCTCGATCGTGGCCGCGTGCGGGCCTACGGGCCGGCGGCGGACGCGATCGCCCGCTATCATCAGCTCGCGGCGGGGGGAGACGATATCTCGAGCGAGTATCGATGGGGCACGCGCGAGATCACCATCACCGGTGTTCGCATCCTGGACGAGGAAGGCCATGACACACGCGCATTCAAGACGGGCGACGCGTTCCGGCTGCTGATCTCCTACGAGGCGACAGAACCGGTGCGCTATCCCATCTTCGGCATGGCGGTATTCGCCGAGGACGGCACGCATCTCACGGGGCCCAATACGCGGATGAGCCGCTATCCCATCCCGCTGGTCGACGGCGCGGGGGTGATTGAATACACCGTGCGCCAACTGCCCCTCCTGCCTGGTCAGTACGCGATCTCGGTGTCGGCGTACGATGAGAGCCTCCTGCATGCCTACGACCATCGCAACCGGGTGGTGACGTTCACCGTCGTCGAGAGCGGCACCGCCGAGCGCTTCGGCCTGATCACGTTCAACGGTCAGTGGTCTCTCGAGGCTCATGCGCAGGTCGAGCCCCATGAGTCCTAACCGCAGGCTTCACATGTACTGTCAATCATTGGTCCTCGTAGCGCAGGCCTTTAGGCCTGCCCATCGCCGCGCGAAATTCCCGCAGGCAGGCCTAAAGGCCTGCGCTACGAATGACCCTTCGAATCAGCGCGAGCCTGGCACACGCCGGTGAACGACCCCACGTCGACTTACCCACCCGCCACCGTGCTCCTGACGACAGCCGCGTTCCTTCTCGCGGTCGGTCTCGTTCGCCGTACCGACCGACAGCATGCGCCGCCGGGTCTGAGCGTTGCCGCACTTGGTCTGGCTGTGCACGCCTTGCTCGTGTGCGCGCTGTTCGCAGAAGCCGTCTTTCGCGGTTGGACGCTGGCCGCGCCGTTGCTCCTGCTGAACACGTGGCCCTGGGCTGCCTACCACTTCGACGCTGCTCCGAGGCCGCCCAACCCCATGACCGTCGACCTCGCGCTTCAATTCGGCCCATGGCTCGAGCACATCCGGACGCAGCTCACCCAAGCGACCCTTCCGCTCTGGAACCCCTTGAGCGGCGCCGGCGAGCCATTCGTGGCGTTGTATCAGTCCGCAGTCTTTTCGCCGTTCACGCTCGCCGGCGCGCTTGCACCGTCGCCCTATGGCTTGCTCGCCATCGGCGTGCTCCAGTTGCTCGCCGGCGGCATGGGCATGCTGCTACTCCTTCGCGCCGCCGGTCTCGGTCTACCGGCCATCTTGGTCGGCAGCACAGCATGGATGTTCAATTCCTTCACCGTCGGATGGCTCGGGTGGCCATTCGCGTCCGCCTCTTGTCTCCTGCCTTGGCTCCTCTGGGCCGTGCATGACGCCATAGCCACGCCCAATCGACGCCGCTTCGTTCTGCTCGCCGTGATCTGCGGGCTCGTCATCGTCTCCGGGCATCCGGAAACCGTTTTCAAGATGAGCCTCGTCGTTGCGGCCTTCGCGGTGGCCGGCCTTGCGGCGCTGCCGCGCCATCGTGGCGCGGCAGTGCGACTGCTCGCGGGTGCCGCGCTGTCCGGGCTGCTCCTGGCGGCGATCCAAGTTGGCCCGTTCCTGGAGTACCTGCCGGAGACCGGGAAGCTCGAACAGCGCCGGGATCTCGTCAACGCGTCGTACACACCACGCAAGACGATGGTGGTGGCGTGGGTGCCTGACTTCTTTGGTCCACCCGCCGGACCGTGGAGGATTGTCTCGAACCGAGAGGGAACGCCGACGAACTATCTGGCGCAGCTGGTCTACCCAGGTGTGGCTATTTGGCTGCTCGCGGCCGTGGGTGTGGTGTCCTGCTGGCGTCGCTGGGCCGTCAAGGCGCTGGCCGTCGCCGCCATCGCAGCGGCGGCATTGAAATACGGGGCGCCCGGCTTCCTGCAGCTCGTGCGCCATCTCCCTACGCCCCTGCCGTACTTCAGTGTCGACATCGTCTTTTGTGCGGTCGCGCTCGGAGCGTGGGGGCTCGACGCGCTCTGGCGTGCCGACATTCGCACGAGCGAGGGCGTCTCTGCGCCCGGACCGGGGGCAACGCTTCGCGTGTGGCCGGCGGTAATTGTCGCGGCCGCGGCGGTGATGATCATCGGCGTGTCCCTGATCCGCGAGCGCACCATCCTTCAGGAGATGAGCCTCTGGCCGGGGACGCTCCGTGCCTCCGCCGCCGCCCTCGTGTTCGTTGGCGTCACACTCGGGCTCATCATTGCGCGGCGGCGAAGATGGCTCGGACGGAGCGCATTTGCCTTGCTGCTCTTCGGTTGTCTCGTCATCGACCTCGTGGGCTTTGGCCGGGGCTACCAGCGCCTGGCGCCTGCAACGCTGCAGTATCCCCGCGTGCCCGAGATCGACGCCATTGTACGGGACCCTGGCCTCTTCAGGGTGGTCGGACTCGACGACACGCTCCAACCGAACTCACATCTGCCGTTTGGCTTTGCCTCCGTCCGCACCTATGACGGCCTTGGTGGGCCACGACGCTTCAATGCGCTCATCGACCGTGCGCTTGGCGTGCGCGCTGAGCTGGTCAACATGCCACCGTCGCGATCGCCGAGCCACGTCGTTCTCGACCTCTTGAACGTCAAATACGTGGTCGGGCCGCCCGACCTGCAGCTTCCAGCGCCCTCCTACGAGCGGCTCCGCGTCGGGCGGGCCGCGCTCTATCGAAACGTCGACGTGCTCCCACGCGCGTTCCTTGCGGATCGGTACGTGGTCCAGCCAAGCGATGCGGCCGCCGCGCAGGCGCTCGTGGATGGCACGGTCGACGCGCGGCACACCGCGATCCTACCGGAGGAAATCCCGGCTTCGCATCGGCCGGAGCAGGATCGAGCGGACGCCGATGCCGTCGCCATGCGCCACTATCGCGCTGACTTCATCGAGCTCGAGGTGTCATGTGCCAAGCCGCGGCTCCTGGTCCTGACCGATCTCTACGCGCCCGGCTGGTCGGCAACCGTCGACGAGCGAGACGTTCCACTGTTCCGTGCGGACGTTGCATTTCGGGCCGTCCCGGTGCCTGCCGGCAAGCACATAATTCGTTTCCACTACTCGCCCCGCGCCTTTCGGCTGGGAGCCTGGCTAAGCGTGCTGACGGCAGTGGCACTGGCCGGTGTTGCAGTCTCATCGTTGCGCTTCGAGCGTCGATGACTGCGACCCCGGCCTAATACCCCGTCCTTGGTTCGCATCAAAGTGGCGTTGAAATGGCATCAGTTAAACTCCCTTGACACAACGATCACGGCTCTGCTACGGTCCAGTAACGTCCGTCGGAGGTTTGGGCCTCTGACGGGCCCCCGGCGAGAAAAGTCAGTGCCCGGCAGCGGCCGCCGAATCGGCCCGCCGTTGGCGAGGCGCCCATCACATGACCGATCGCCAGCACTTCATCGTCCGCCGTTACCTGACGAGTGACGGGAGCGGCGACCCCTCATCAGCAGGTCCGGCAGCGCTTCGAGAGCATCTCGTCCAGGGATTCGTGGAGCAAGGCCTCGTTCGGTCACGGGCCGACAACGGAGCCCTCGATCGATGGACACGCTTGGCGTTCACGGTGATAGAAACGCTCGCCCGTGATCCGTTTGCAACCCAGGCTGCTCTGGCGCGCGATCTCGGCGTCGACCGGGACACGCTGAGACAATTGAACGCGGCGATCTCGACGAGCGATGTGGCGCAGGCGCTGCTCACGCAGCATGGCCAGGGCGCCAAGTACTGGCAGAACACGATCCTGCCGATGCTCGGGACGGGCGTCGTGAGCGCTGTGCGACTGAAGGCGCATCGTTATCCGCTTCGCGTCGGCGTCTATCCCGGTGTCTCTTGCATGTTCTTCTGCACGTTCTGCGGTAGGCAGCATGATGCCAAGTACGCGTCGGATACCGTCCCTCACGGGAATGCGCTCTTCAGCGCCATGCTTCGGGACGCTCCTGGCGACGATCCGCACCGGTTCTATGTGTCCGGCGGCCTCGAGCCCTTGACCAACCCGGGGCTGGGGGAGATCGTGGCCGTGGCTGCCGACCACGGCGCCAAGCTGTCGCTCTATACGAACGGCTTCATGCTGACGCCGAAATTGCTGCAGAAGCAGGAAGGTCTGTGGCGGCTGCACACGCTTCGCATCTCGCTGTACGGCGTCGATCACGAGAGCACGACACGGGTCACGCAACATCCCAAGGCGTTTGATCTCGTCGTACGCAACGCCGTGGAAGTCCTGCGGCTGCGTAACCACACCGGTTCATCCCTTCGCCTCGGATTCAACTTCGTTGTCCTGCCAGGCCACGCCGCTGACGTCCTCCGGCTGGCGGACTTGATCGGCGAGATCAATCGCGAGGCCGGTGGCGATCGCCAGATCGACTTTCTCACGCTGCGTGAGGACTACAGTGTGCCGCCCACCGAGGGCTTGAGCCCCGCCGAGCGGGCGCGCCTCGTCGAGATTTTCGGCGAGCTCGAGCACCGCCGGACACGTGACGATCTGTGCCAGCTGCAGATCGATTATGGCTATGCGCTTCAAGCTCTGAGCCAAGGGACTCCAGGACAGCCGTTGGAGATGGTGAGTGATGCCGAGATGCGGCCATCCGGCTACCCGCAGATCTCCGTGGTGGTCGACTTGCTTGGCGACGTTTATCTGTATCGAGAGGCGGGATTCCTTGACCGTCCTGGGGCTCGCCGCTACTCGATCGGTCGGGTCGCGCCCTCCACCTCTCTCGACCAGGTCGTGCGCGATTTCGTCGAGTCTGGCCGTACGATCGTTCCGGAGCCAGGCGACACGAAGTTCTTCGACGCCTTCGACCACGTGGTCACCAAGCTGTTGAACCAAGCCGATGCGGATGCGGCCTTCGGCGTCCCGTTCGAGCTCGGACCCGTTCGGCAACGTGCCGTGACGGATCCAGACCACGCGCTGACGATCGCTCATCCAACGCTTCCACCGACGCCAGTGGTACACTCGACCGCTGCCGGGCTCGACCGCTAGTGTCCTGGAACAGTGATTCGTGGCATAAGTCCCGGAGCGCGGCGCCCGGCTGGCAAGGCGCGAGGAGGGAGCATACAGGCCGTATGTGACTGACGAGCAACGCCGCCAGGCGGGATGCCCCGCCCGGGAATTATGTCGCGAATCACTGTTCCAGGACACTAGTACATCGTCCGATTAGTGATTTATGTTATTGGCCGCGTGTTTTGCGTGTGCGGCGGCGCTTCCGGGGATGCGCCGCCTGATACGCTTTCGTGGCCTCAATGATGCTTCGCAACTGCTCTGGCCCTTTCGTCCAGGTAAAGGGGCCGCTCGTCTCGTTGTAGGTCGTCAGATACTCGATGAGAAACTCGCGCAGCGACGTTTTTGATCGATCGACTCGGTGGGAGAGGCCCTGCTTTCCCAGGATGCTGAAGAAGCACTCGATCAGATTGGTCCACGACGCATGGGTTGGCGTGTGATGGAAATGCACCGACGGATGGCGCTTGAGCCACCGTTGGGCCGCGGCGTTCTTATGGATGTTCAGATTGTCGAGAATAATGTGGAGATCCCGGTTCGGAAACGCTGCGACGACGTCGTTCATAAAGCGGAGAAAGTTCGCGGAGGTCCGCCGGTCTTTGACGTGCCCAATCACGCGTCCGGTGGCGATATCCAGCGCGGCCAGCAGCGCTTGGGTGCCATGCCGCACGTATTCATTGGTCCACGTCCGGGGACGCGTCGCGCGCAGCGGCAGGCCGGGCTGCGTCCGGTCCAACGCCTGAATCCCCGATTTTTCATCGACGCACAGGACGATCGCGTTGTCTGGCGGATGCAGATAGAGCCCCACGAGATCGAGCAATTTCGCTTCGAAGTCGGAGTCGGGACTGAAGGTAAACGTGCGGACGCGATGGGGCTGCAGCCGGGCGCTCACCAACGCCTCATGCACCGTCGTGGGCGGCAACCCGAGATCCCGGGCCAACGTCCGCACACTCCAGCGGCTGTACGCCTCCGGTTGCTCACAGACGCGCGTCTGGATCCGCTGCCACACCTTGTCGCTGTGTTTCGGCGGGCGCCCCGACCGCGGCGCGTCGTGCAAGCCGTCCAGGCCGGAGAGGGCAAACGCGCGGCGCCACTTGCCGACGGTCACTTCGGGGATGTGCAACGTGGCAGCAATCTGTTGGTTGGAGCGGCCCTCGCTGGCCGCCAGCACAATCTGGCCCCGCAGGGCCAGCGCCTGCGGAGTCGACGGCGACCGGACCAGGTGACGCAACATCGTATCTGTCACGGCATTCAGGGTGATCGCCGGCGCGACTCGTGGCATGGCACCCACGTTACACGAGCCTGCGAATAACATAAAGTACTAATCGGACGATGTACTAGATCGAGCCCGGCCATTTTCCGACAGGCGGCCGTGACCGGACCTTCCGTCTCGCTCATTCTCCACGCTGCGCGCTGGCCGGCCCGTGACCGGCTCGAGGCCCTCCGTACGCTCGTCGAGCAGGCCGTCGGCCACACCGTCGACGTCATACGCGCCCATGACGACCCACAGCAGCCGCGCGGCGCAGCCGCACGCATGAACGACGCGGCGCGCGAAGCGCGGGGCACCTGGCTTCTCTTTGCGGATCCGGCGTTCGAATGGACCGCTGCGGATCTGGCGGTGCTCACGGCTGCAACACGGATCAAGGCAGAGCCCCACCTCCTCGTTCTCGCGCCGGCGCATCGGTCCCCGGCGTCCGGCTCTGGATCTCTAGACGATTCCGCCTCTTCTGGTGCGCAAGCGCCCCAGACAGCAGGCCGGCGGAGAGGCACCGCCGAGGCCCAAGCCGACCCGATCCGGCGCCTGTGCGACGCGTACGTCGACACGGTGGCCGGCGTTGCCCATCGCGCCCTCCTCGATCCGCCGCTGTGGACGATGAGCCGTCACACGTTCGACCTCCTCAGCGGCCTCGATGAGCGCATGTGGTCGGTGGGCGTAGTGGCCGATCTCGCTGCGCGGGCACGGGCACGCGGGATCGTCGTGCGTACTGTCGGTCCCATGGGCCGGCAGACTGGCCCCGACGCGTATCCTCTCGCGGCCCACGTGCGCGACTTTCTGACATGGCGAAATCCGCTGATCACCGCCGCCAAGACGATGTCGCGCGATGAGCTGGCAGCGGTGGTCGCCACGAAGACCACTGCGGCGCTGCTGACCGCTTGGCGCGCAGCCGGTATCGATGCAGGCGACTTGCGCTTCGGTGGCCAATGGGGGCGGGAGTCACTTCTTTCACGAGTGCAGGCACGAATCGGCGGCGTGCCCCCGTCGATGCCTTGGCCCGAAGACGAAGCGGCGACCGCCATTCCCCTGCTCGCCCTGCACAGCTTCATGGATGAGCTCGCCGGAGAGGCGTCAGGCGTCAGGGATCAGGCGTCAGGCGTCAGCAATGTAGGCCCGACCTTTAGGTCGGGCGACGCCGACAACGGCGAGCAAAGTGACGACGACGAATCTCGGACATTGCGTCCGCCCGACCTAAAGGTCGGGCCTACACGTGCTCGGGAGACGCTCGCGGCGCGGGTCCCAACGGCGCCTTCCTCGGAGAGCCCGCTCCGTCCGCGCGTCTCCGTCATTGTCGTCAACTGGAATGGCCACGAGTACCTCCGCGACTGCTACGGCTCACTTCGCGAGAGCGACTACCCAGAGGATCGGCTCGAGCTCATCTGTGTGGACAATGGTTCGACGGACGAATCGCGAGCGCTTCTCGGACAGGAGTTCCCGGACGTGCGCCTCGTTCCGCTTCCAGAGAACCGAGGCTTCACCGGCGCCAATGCTGCCGGCGTCGACGCCGCCACGGGCGACGTCCTCCTGTTCCTCAACAACGACATGCGCGTGGACTCGGAGACCGTGCGCCGTCTGATAGACGCCCTCGACGACCAGTACGCGTGCATCGCCGCACGCGTGTTGAGCTGGGACGGCAAGCGCATTGACTTCGTCGGCGGAACGAGCACGTTCGAAGCCTTTGGCGTCCAGGAGCGGTACGGCAAGCCAAATGCGACCGAGTACCTGGGTGGCGGCGAGACGTTCTTCGCCAATGGCGGCGCGTTTGCCATCACGCGCCGGGCGTACCTGGCGGCTGGCGGTTTCGACCCGAGCTTTTTCGCCTATTACGACGACGTCGATCTTGGGTGGCGCGTACGGGCAGCAGGTTACGAGGTTCGCACGGCGCTGGATGCCATCGTGTATCACCGGCACGGCGGCACGTCGAGGCGCTACCCCGACGGGCAGAAGCAGTACCTGATGCAGCGCAACGCGCTCTGGACGGTGCTGAAGAACTATGAGGCTCGCGTCCTGCGCCGTGTCTTGCCCGCTGCCTTGCTCCTGGCCGCTCGCCGCGTCACACAGGATCTCGCGCTCGTGCGCCGTACGCGGTTTGCCGAGTCTCTACGTCCATGGCTCGGCCAAAGCCGCTTCCGGCCCAGACGGGCCGCACCGGTGTACGACATGGGCCCACCGGTCGCGCCCGAAGCGCGACTCATCGCTGATTTTCCCGTCGTGCCGTTTGCGGCGGCGGGTGTCGCGCTCTCGGCGCTGCCGCGCATCGCGGAAGAGCGGGCCGTCTTGCAACGCGGCCGCCGCGTGCCGGATGCGGTTGTCCTACCACGGCTCGGGCGCGCTCTCGAACCGCCGGGGCCGCTCAACGGCCGCACGTCGTACCGAAAGCTGCACGAGATACTCCTCGAGCTCTTCGAAGTCCCGCGCTTCCTCCGCGACCGGCCCAGCCTCCTCATCGTCACTCACGAAGCCTTGAAGGACCAGATGTCCGGGCCGGCCATCCGTGCGCTCGAGATGGGACGCGCGCTCGCGTCGGTCGCGCGGGTCACGATTGCTGCGCCGACCGGAACGACACTCCGCGACGGTCGCTGCTCGATCGTGCCGTACGACGAGAATAGGCCGATCGGCCTGGGCAAGCTCGCCGAGGAGGCGGACATCGTGCTGGCCTGGGGCTTCGCGTTCACGAAGTTCCCATATTTGAGCACGCTGCTGGTTCCTATCGTGGTCGATCTCTACTGCCCATTCACGCTCGAGCACCTCGAGCAGCACGGAGCAGAGATGAGGTCAGGCACGGAGGCGCGCACGGCTCAGATCGAGCACGCTGCGCGTCAGATCCTTGCCGTTCAGAACCATCAGCTCGGTATCGGCGATTTCTTCATCTGCGCGAGTGAGCAGCAGCGCGACTTCTGGATCGGCGCGTTGCACACGGCCGGGCGCGTCAACCCGAGGACGATTTCCGCGGACGCGTCACTGAGAGCGCTCATCGACGTCGTGCCGTTTGGCATCCCCGAGCTCGACGCCGACAGCTTCGAACGGGAGGCAGCCCGTGCACGCGGCGTTGCGGATGATGAGGTGCCTCGCCGCATGCTCAAGGGTGTGCACCCCGCAATCGGGCCGGACGACACGCTCCTGCTCTGGGGCGGCTCGCTGCTCGATTGGCAGGACCCGCACACGCTGATCAGAGCGGTCAAGCAGCTCGTGGACGGGGGCCGGCGCGACCTCAAGCTCTTCTTCATGGGAACCAAGCATCCGAATCCAGCCGTCCTCCCGATGAAGGTCGTCGATTCGAGCATCCAGCTCTCTCGTGAGCTCGGCCTGCTCGACACGCACGTGCTCTTCAACGATTGGGTGCCGTATCACGATCGCGCTGCGTACTTATTGGAAGCGGATCTCGGTGTGAGCACGCACCTCGCCCATCTCGAGACGCACTTCTCGTTTCGCACGCGGATGCTGGATTACATTTGGGCGAGGTTGCCCATTGTCTGCACAGCCGGTGACTATTTCAGCGATGTGGTCGTCGCACGAGGTCTGGGACGCGTCGTACCGCCGGCCGATGTCGACCGGCTCGCCGCCGCCATCGCAGCGCTCCTGGATGACGAGCGGGCGCGGGCCGCCGCCGCCGCCAATTGCGCGGTGCTGGCGGAGGAGCTTCGTTGGTCGCGCGTCGTCGAACCGATGCGACGCTTCTGCGCAGCGCCGCACTTCGCCGCAGATCGGGCAAGGGCCGTCGTGGGCCTGCGATCGCGCCTCGAGCGAGCATATCGGGTCTCGAAGTACGTGAAGCGGACCGCCCTTCGGCTTGGCATCTCCGAGCGTCAGTTCGAAGCCTTCAAGCAGCTGGCACCAGTCCGTTACGGCATGTCGGTTCGCAATCGCCTGACGATGTTCCGCGCTCGGCGAGTGGGGTAACATCGCGGCCGTCGTAGCGCAGGCCTTTAGGCCTGCCTGCAGGATTCCACGCCGCGCAATTGGCAGGCCTGAAGGCCTGCGCTACGAGCGCCAACGATTGGCAATACAAATGGGTCTTAGAGCTAGTTTCTTGGCGGTTGTGTTGGCCGTTGCCGGGCTGTCCGCCGGCGCACACACGCAGGAGCAGCGATCAGACGATCTCGGCTGGCCGGAACATCACACTGGGCACACCGCAAAGCCGTGGACGCGTTGGTGGTGGCCAGGCAGTGCCGTGGACAAGGAGAACCTCACATGGCAGCTCGAGAAGCTGGCGGCGGCGGGCATTGGGGGCGTCGAGATCGCGCCGATTTACGGCGCACGTGGCTACGAGAATCGCTACATCGATTTCCTCACGCCCAGATACATGGAAATGCTCGCGCACACAGGACGCGAAGCCAAGCGCCTCGGCCTCGGTGTCGACATGGCAACGGGCACCGGGTGGCCCTTTGGAGGCCCGTGGGTCACAGAGCCCGATTCGAGCGCACGGGCGGTGATACGTGACGGCCGCCTCTCCGGTGAATCAACCGCGATGCTGGTCAAGCGCGCCGCGCGCGGCGGCGAAGGCCTCGTCGTCGACCCGTACTCCGTCGATGCGCTGCGACGCTACCTCCAGCCGTTCGACCGCGCCTTCACCGGTTTTCCCGACACGCTGATTCGTGCGCAGTTCCACGATTCCTTCGAGTACTTCGATGCGAGTTGGACCGACCGCCTCCCTGGCCTGTTTTGTGCGATGCACGGATACGACCTTCAGCAGTTTGCCCCTGCGCTCGTCGGAAACGAGGAGATGGCCCCGGAAAGCCTCGGGCGGATCAAGAGCGACTATCGCGCCACGCTGTCGCGGTTACACCTGGACTTCCTGCGCGCTTGGGCGGAATGGTCGCACGAGCATGGGTTCATCGTCCGCAACCAGTCGCACGGAGCGCCCGCCAATCTGCTCGACCTGTATGGAGCGGTCGACATTCCCGAGACCGAGATCTTCGGGTCGACGCCTTTTCCCGTCCCAGGCTTGAGGCGCGACCCGGCCGCCGTCCGTCACGATCAGGATCTCCCAGAGCCCCTGGTGAGCCGGATGGCTTCGTCGGCTGCGCACGTGATGGGACGTCGGCTCACGTCGTCCGAGACGGCGACCTGGCTGCGCGACCACTGGAAGGTGACGCTCGCCCACGTGAAGCCGGAGATCGATCGCGTGTGGCTCGACGGTATCAACCACATCTTCTACCATGGCACCGTCTATTCGCCGCAGGACATCCCCTGGCCTGGCTGGTTGTTCTATGCGGCCACGCAGTTCAATCCAAGCAACACCTGGTGGAAGGACTTCGCAGCGCTCAACCAATACGTGGAACGGGTGCAGTCGATTCTCCAACGCGGTCGTCCCGACAACGACATCCTGGTCTACTGGCCGGTCTACGACGTCTGGAAGGACCCTGAAGGCCTCGCAAAGCAGCTCACGGTCCACGAGGTGGGCTTTCTCGTCGACGAGCCTGTTGGCAAGCTGGCGAAGCAGCTCGACGAGGCTGGTTATACCTTCGACTACATCTCCGACGATCAGTTGATGCGAACGCGTGCCGAGCGAAGCAGGCTGGCCACGCCCGGGAATGTTTACCGCGTGCTGGTCGTGCCCGCCGCAGAAGTCATCCCTCTGGCAACACTGCAACACATCGCGAAGCTTGCGGAGGGCGGCGCGACAGTGATCTTCGCTGATCTTCCGAAGGATGTCCCGGGATACGGACGACTCGAGGAGCGTCGTCGGGCGCTCCATCGCCTCGTCGGTGGACTGGCTTTCCGGCAAAGCAGCAGTGCCGGCGTCGACGAGCTCCGAGCCGGCCGCGGGGCCATGTTCCGCGGCGATGTGCTTTCCGCGCTCGAGCACACGAACGTGCCTTACGAGCCAATCGCCCGGAGCGGGATCGGGTTCGTCAGGCGCGAGAGCGAGCTCGGGCACGACTATTTTCTAGCGAATCTCTCGGCGGAGCGCGTTGAAGGTTGGATTCCACTCGGCGTCGCCGCGCGCTCAGCCATGCTTCTCGATCCTGTCGCCGGCTCGACAGGCATGGCCGCGACGCGGCAAGGTGCAAACGGGCGTCTCGAGGTGTATCTGCAGATCGAGCCGGGCGAATCGTTCGTGCTGCGCACGTTGAGAGATGGGCGGCCGGACGGAAACGGCTGGACGTATCTCGCCTCGTCTGGCGCGCGTGTCGCGGTCACAGGAACTTGGACGATCGAGTTTCTCGAAGGCGGCCCGGTCTTGCCGCGGGGAATCCGAACCACCCAGCTGAAATCCTGGACGGAGCTGGGCGATGACGAGGCACGGCGGTTCGGCGGGACGGCACGCTACCGCATCGAGCTCGAGCTGCCCCAACGGCAGGCGGACGACTGGTTGCTGGATCTCGGCGACGTGCGCGAGAGCGCACGCGTGCGACTCAACGGCCGCGACGTGGAGACCGCATGGAGCATCCCGTTCACGATGCGGGTCGGTCGCTATCTCAGACCCGGTGGCAACGTTCTCGAGATCGACGTGACGAACACTGCTGCCAACCGCATCCGCGATATGGACCGTCGCGGACAGCGCTGGAAGATCATGCGCGAGATCAACATCGTGGATATCCGCTACGAACCGTTCGATGCTTCCGGTTGGGAGATCGAACCGTCTGGCCTGCTGGGGCCCATCACGCTCGTTCCGATGCGTGAGACGGACACCTCAGCGAGCCGACCGTCCCGCGGCAATGGTAGGGCGCGTTCGCCGACTCGTCCGCCCGTTTCGACTTCGCCAAGGCTACGTCGAAC
>WHTT01000007.1:56814-116174 GCA_009377605.1 Luteitalea sp. | reverse complement strand
TCAAGGGGTCAAGGGGTCAAGGGGTCAAGGGGTCAAGGGATCAAGGGGTCAAGGGATCAAGGGGTCAAGGGATCAAGGGGTCAAGGGAGGTAACTCGGAGGACTCAGGTCATGGTCCACCTCGCCTGCCTGGTCCGAAGCGGCCTCGTCCGCTCGAACCTGCCGCGCCCTAGATCCCTCGATCCCTTGATCCCTCGATCCCTTGATCCCTCGATCCCTTGATCGTTACGAGTCGCCGAGTTTCCGCAAAATCTTCGGGGTCGCAAACCAGCGGAGGGTTCCTGGCGTGGAAGGAGGAAGCGCCGTCACTTCGATACAGCAGATTGCACCTTTCTTGAACGGGACAGCTTCGTGCGCCTTCAACAGCCGGGCTGCAAGCTCCCCCATCGACGGCTCGTGGCCAACCAGGGCAATACTGCGGTGACGTGGACGGACGGGCAGGGCGGCGAGCATGTCGCCGATGCGCCGGCTCGGCTCGAGCTCCGGCACCTCCACGACCGGCGGGCGTGGCGAGAGGCCTTCTGCAATCAGATCCGCTGTCTGACGAGCCCGGCGATAGGGACTCGAGAAGATGACATCCACCACGACGCCCAGCACGCCGAGGCCACCGACGATGCGGCGCATTCGGGCGATACCTTCGTCGGTCAACGGGCGCTTACTATCGTCTGGCCACGCCGGTCCCCGCTGCTCGGCAATGGCGTGTCGAATCAGATATAGCTCGATGGACACTGTGAGTTTTGAGTTCTGAGTTCTGAGTTCTGAGATCTAGGTAGGGCCGCCTCGCCGAGGCGGCCGTGACGGCGCGGGAGGCTGACGCGCCCTACCATCGCTATCCTTTCACGCCTTGAGCCGCTCGCAACGCAACGCGGGAGCTGACCTCGCCGGCCAGCCGGATCAGCGCTTGGGCGCGGTGAACATATTGCGCGTGCAGGAGCCGACACTCGCGTGTCACCTCGAGCACGAGCTGGCTCAATGCGGCGTCGAGCTCAGACTGCCCCTTCCGCTCGATTTCGAGCTCGCGCGCGTACGACGCGAGCACGTCGAGGTCGTGCAGCCGGCCCAAGATGTCCTGCATGCCCTTGAGACGACCAAGCAGCCGGCTCACGGCCGCGGCCCCGGTCTCGTCGGCGAGCTCCAAGGCGTAGCGCAGCCGCTTGCACGCAATACGCACTGCGTGGAGCGCCTCGACCGCGTACAACGCACCCGCTGCATCGACGGCTGCCACGAGCCCTTCCGCCTGGCGTGTCAAGTGTACTGCCAAGGCGTCGGTCCAGCCCTCGTCTCCCGCGGCCCTCAGCCGGTCCATGAGCGTCCCGACGTGCTCGCGCAGCCGCCGCAGCCTTTGTCCGGACAACCGACCTCGCGCATCGATGAGGAGACGATGCCGTTTGGCCCGAAGCCGCTGCTGGAGCGCGACGCATGCCGAGCGTGTCTGGGGCCAGCGTTCACACAGCACGGTCACATCTGCAAGCACCACGTCGAGCTCGCGCACCGGGCCCAACGCTCGGGTCACGCGTCGCAGGCGGCGCTCGAGCTTGTGCTGCCCGACGCCGCTCAGGCCAGCCGCCATGACCGGGACCGCTTCACGCAGGCGACGTGACGCCACACGCGCTTGATGGATGCCCTCGACGTCGCCCGCGATGGCGTCCGGCAGGCGCCGATCCAGGACCCGCAACCGACGCTCCACCACCGCCACCGGCGTCCGCCTCTCGCGCATCCCAAGATCTTAATCCCGTTTTCCCTCTACAATCGACCCTGCGTATGCGTATTGCGGCAATCGATATTGGCACGAACTCGGTCCATATGATCGTCGTCCGTGTCCGCCCTGACCTCTCGTTCGAGGTCGTCGACCGGGAGAAAGAGATGGTGCGGCTGGGCGCGGGCGGTCTCGATGGGCGATCTCTTGCGCCAGCCGCCACGACCGCAGCGTTGCAGGCGCTCGCCAAGTTTCGCCGGCTCGCCGACTCGCGCGAGGTGGATGAGATTATCGCCACGGCAACCAGCGCCGTGCGGGAAGCCAATAACGGAGCGCTGTTCCTTCGGCGCGTCGCCGCCGAGACAGGAATTCGCGTTCGGGTCATCTCCGGCACGGAGGAAGCCCATCTCATTCATCGCGCAGCCGCCTATGGCACTGGCGTCGGGCGGGGTCCAGCCATCGTCATCGACATCGGCGGCGGCAGCGTCGAGGTGACCCACGGCTCCGCCACACGCGTGCGGCTCGCGCGCAGCTTCAAGATAGGCGTCATCCGGCTGACGGAGCGCTTCGTCCGGAGCGACCCTCTGAGCCGGCGAGACGAGCGCCGCATCGCCCGGTACGTCAAGGAACAAACAGGCGCGTTCATCGCGCGAGCGCGAGAGCGCGGGTTCGGGCGCGTCATCGGCACCTCCGGCACCATCCTCAGCCTCGGGACGCTCGGGGCCATGGAGACGACAGGCACGGCGCCGAGCGACCTCCGGAACCTGCGGGTCAGCGCCAAGGCCATCCGCCGCGTGCGCAAGCAGCTCGTGTCACTCGATCTCGAGGAACGGCTCCAGGTGCCTGGGCTCGATCCCCGACGCGCCGATCTTGCCGTCGCCGGCGCCGTCCTGCTCGACACGCTGCTAGGCGAGCTAGATGGCGACGAGATCACGCTCTGCGATCTGGCGCTGCGCGAAGGGCTGATCCTCGACTATATTCGGCGGAACCCCCGCCAGATTGCCAGCATCGAGCACTACCCGGACGTGCGGCGGCGGAGCGTCGTGGAGCTCGCCGACCGATGTCAAGCCTGGACTGATCATGCGCGCCACGTCTCGTATCTTGCGCTGCGTCTCTTCGACCAGACCCGCCAGCGGCACGGGCTCTCGATGCGCGAGCGCGAGTGGCTCGACTTCGGGGCGTTGCTCCACGATATAGGCGGGCACATCAGCTACAAGGCGCACCACAAGCACTCGCAGTATTTGATTCGCAACGGCGATCTCCGCGGGTTCGATCCGGAGGAGATCGAAGTCGTGGGCCTCGTCGCGCGATATCACCGCCAGGCCACACCGAAGAAGTCGCACGATGGCTTCGGACAGCTTCCGGCGGACACCCGCAAAGCAGTCCGTGTCTTGGCGGCTTGCCTCCGGTTGGCCGAAGGTCTCGACCGGAGCCACGCCCACATCGTCCGGGATCTGCGGGTGGTCGAGCGTGATGGCGAGTGCGTGATCCGCCTGCGTGCTCAGGGCGACGCAGAGCTCGAGCTCTGGGCCGCCAACCGGCATCGTAAGCCGTTCGAGCGGGAAGTGACCGGGGGGGCAGTGAGGTTCGAAGTCACGGCGAGCAGCGAGCAGAAGCGCCGCGGAGCGTGAACGACCGATCTCCGGCCGTTTACACGAAATTTACAGCCGCGAAACCCGTGTGAAATCCACGCCGATTACTGTTGGGCCTATGCGAAGTGCGCTTCGTCCTGCCGACGCTGCGGCGGCTCTGGCGTTGGCCACCATGAGCACGGTCGGGTGCGGCTCGTACCAGGCCGTCCAGATCGATGGCTCGAGCACCGTCTACCCCATCACCGAGGCGGTCGCCGAAGAGTTCCAGCGTGAGCAGTCTGGCACACGCGTGACCGTTGGAATTTCAGGGAGCGGCGGTGGGTTTCAGCGGTTCTGTCGCGGCGAACTGGACATCTCCAACGCCTCCCGCTCTATTCGCCAGACCGAGATCGACGCGTGCCGCTCCCAGCAGATCGAGTTCATCGAGCTCCCCGTTGCCTACGACGGCATCACCGTCGTGGTGAATCCCAAGAACACGTGGGCCTCGTCGATGACAGTCGCGGAGCTCAAGAAGCTGTGGGAGCCGGAGGCCGAGGGCAAGGTGACGCGGTGGAGTCAGATCCGCGAGGGGTGGCCGGATCAGGAAGTGCACCTGTTCGGCCCCGGCGTCGACTCGGGAACATTCGACTACTTCACCGAAGCCGTCGTCGGCACGGAGGATGCCAGCCGAGGCGACTTCACGTCCAGCGAGGACGACAACGTGCTCGTGCAAGGCGTGGCCGGCGATCAACTGGCCCTCGGCTTCTTTGGGTACGCGTACTACGAAGAGAACAGGGAGCGGCTCAAGGCGGTTCCGATTGCCAATGGGGACGATACCAGCGCTGCGGTTCTACCGTCACAGGAGAGCGTCCGCAACGGCACTTATACTCCGCTCTCTCGACCAGTGTTCATCTACGTGAATGTGGCAAGCCTCGACCGGCCGGAAGTCGATCAATTCATCGACTTCTATTTGCGGCAGGGCCCCACCCTGGTCTCGGAGGTCGGCTATGTGCGGCTGAACGACGAGTTACAGGCTCTTGTCAATCAGCGCTTCAAGACGCGCAAGACCGGCACCGTCTTCACCGCAGAGGGAGGCGACGCCAAGAAGCCATTAGAGGAGCTATACGCTGACCAGTAGCGCAGGCCTTCAGGCCTGCCCATTGCGGCGTCGGCAGGCCTAAAGGCCTGCGCATTGCGGCGTTGGCAGGCCTAAAGGCCTGCGCCATTGCGGCGTTGGCAGGCCTAAAGGCCTGCGCCATTGCGGCGTTGGCAGGCCTAAAGGCCTGCGCTACTGCGCTACTACGAGGAATTCTTCACAGGCTCCAAAGGCCTGCGCTACGGTAATCTTCTGAGCGTTGATGCCGCGATAGCCAGCCTGCCGATCGTCTCCCACTAGCCGTATGACCAGACGGTTCCGCCAACGCTTCGAGACGGTGATCGAGCGAGCCCTCTTCGCCTGTGCGGCGCTCTCGGTGTTCGTGACCCTCGGCATCATTGGCGTGCTCTTGTTCGAGACGATAGGGTTCTTCCGCGAAGTGGCGGTGACGGAGTTCCTGTTCGGCACGACGTGGACCCCGCTCTTCTTCAACAAGCGGTTTGGCGTGCTGCCGCTCGTTGCAGGGACCGTGCTGGTCTCGGCCATCGCCATGGCCGTGGCGCTGCCGGCGGGGCTGCTGAGCGCGGTGTACTTGAGTGAATATGCGTCGCCGGGCACGCGGCGGGCCGTCAAGCCCGTCCTCGAAGTGCTCGCAGGTGTGCCCACGGTGGTCTACGGCTACTTCGCGTTGCTGTTCGTCACGCCGCTGCTCCAATCCTTTCTGCCACAGCTCGCCGGCTTCAACGCGCTCAGCCCGGGCATCGTGATGGGCATCATGATCCTGCCGCTCGTCTCTTCGTTGAGCGAAGATGCGCTGCACAGCGTCCCGAGCGGCTTACGCGAAGCCTCGTACGCGCTTGGCGCGACCAAAGCCCAAACATCGCTGACCGTCGTGCTACCGGCCGCGCTCTCCGGTATCTCGGCTGCCGCGATCCTGGCGGTGTCCCGCGCCGTTGGCGAGACCATGATCGTCGCGATTGCGGCGGGCCAGCAGCCGCGGCTCACCGCAAATCCGCTGGTGCCGGTCGAGACCATGACCGCGTTCATCGTCCAGGTGAGCCTCGGCGACACACCGACGGGCACAATCGAGTACCGGACGATCTTTGCCGTTGGCATGCTGCTGTTCCTCGGCACCTTTGGGCTGAACCTCTTCAGCACCTGGCTGCGGGGCCGCTACCGTGAGGTGTATCGCTGATGGAGATGCCGCGGAGCGCCACGCGCACGCGTCGGCTCAGCGACAAGGCGCTGGCCTTCGCTGGCCTGTTCGTCCTCGGACTAGCGCTCCTGGCCCTCGCGGTGCTCCTGGTCGACGTCTTCCTCGACGGCGCCGGACGGGTCTCGTGGCAGTTTCTCGTTGGCTATCCGTCGCGGCGGGCCGCGGACGCCGGTTTGCTGCCGGCCCTGGTCGGGAGCCTCTATCTCATCCTCCTCACCATTGCCATTGCGCTGCCGGTGGGCGTCGGTGCGGCGATCTACCTGGAGGAGTACTCGACACAGGGGCGCGTCGCGCGGTTCATCGAGCTCAACATCTCGAATCTTGCTGCGGTGCCGTCGATCATCTACGGCCTGCTGGGGCTGGGCCTCTTCGTGCGCGCGCTCGCCATGGGCCAGAGCCTACTTGCCGGTGCGTGCACGCTGGCGCTCCTGCTGCTACCAATCGTGATTCTCTCTACGCGGGAGGCGTTGAGGGCGGTTCCGGTCTCGCTGCGCGAGGGCTCCTACGCGCTCGGCGCCACCAGGTGGCAGACGATCTGGAATCAGGTGCTGCCGGTTGCCGCACCGGGCATCTTGACGGGCGTCATCCTGGCGGTGTCGCGTGCCATCGGCGAAACGGCGCCGCTCATCACGATTGGCGCGCTGACCTATGTGCCGTTCGTCCCGGATAGTATCTGGTCGCCATTCACGGTGCTCCCGATCCAGATCTTCAATTGGGTCTCGCGTCCGCAATCCGCTTTTCTCGTGAACGCAGCCGGGGGTATCCTGGTACTGCTCGTGTTGTTACTGTCGCTGAACGCCGCAGCCATCTTGCTGCGCGATCGTTATCGAAGTCAGAGGATGTGATGACGCCCAATGCGCCGTCGCTGCCGTCACTCTCGCCCCGCCCGGCTTCCTTGTCGCCTGGAGCCGCGGATGCGGCCGGACCTCAGGCGGATCCGGCTGCCTTGAACGCGAAGATCGAGGCGCGCAGCCTGAACTTCTACTATGGCGACGCTCACGTGCTGCATGCCATCGACATGCGCATCCCTGAGCGTCTCGTGACAGCGTTCATCGGGCCGTCCGGCTGCGGCAAGAGCACGTTCCTGCGCACGCTGAACCGGATGAACGACATCATTCCTGGCGCACGAGTCGAGGGCACCGTCGAGGTGGACGGCGTCGACATCTACGGCCGCGACATCGATGTCGTCGGCTTGCGTCGGCGCATCGGGATGGTGTTCCAGAAGTCGAACCCCTTCCCGAAGTCGGTGTACGACAACGTCGCGTATGGCCCGCGTATCAACGGCATGATCACGAGTCGGGGACAGCTCGATGATCTGGTCGAGAGCAGCTTGCGCGCGGCGGCGCTGTGGGACGAGGTCAAGGACCGCCTGCAAGAGTCGGCGCTCGCCCTCTCCGGCGGCCAACAACAACGCTTGTGCATCGCCAGAGCGCTGGCGGTCAAGCCGGACATCGTGTTGATGGACGAGCCGGCATCGGCGCTCGACCCGATCGCCACGCAGCGCATCGAGGAGCTCGTGCACCAGCTCAAACGCGACTACACGATCGTCATCGTCACACACAATATGCAGCAGGCGGCGCGCATCTCCGATTTCACGGCGTTCTTCTGGCTCGGGCGGCTCGTCGAGTTCGACCGTACCGAGCGCATCTTCACGGCGCCACGGGAACAGCTCACGGAAGACTACGTGACCGGGCGCTTCGGCTGAGACGAAGCTTCGTTACCATGTCACCGATGGACCCATCGTCTGCACCCATGGAACCAGTCGAACGCGTCGTATCGCAACTCCACGAATCGCTCGAGCACCTCAAGGAACGGTTGCTCGTCATGGGGGGGTTGGCGGAGGAGCGTGTCCGTCACGTCATCGAAGCCGTCGTCGACCGTGACGTCGCGCAGGTGGAGAAGATTCGCACCAGCGACGAGCCAGTGAACGAGCTCCACATGGAGATCGACGATCGCTGTTTCAAGATGCTCGCGCTTCACCAGCCGATGGCCGTCGACCTGCGCGGGATCGTCGGAGCGGTCAAGATCAATACCGACCTCGAGCGCGTCGGCGATCTCGCGGTCAACATTGCCGAGGCGGCGCAGCGCTACCTGCTCCACCCGCCGGTGAAGGAGCTCATCGATATCCCACGGATGGCCACCATCGCGCAGGCGATGCTGCGCGATGCGCTCGACGCGTACGTCCGGCGCGACCTCGAGCTGGCGCGGCACGTGCTCAACGAAGACGACAAGCTGGACGCCCTCAAGACGCAGGTGTTCCGCGAGCTGCTGACCTACATGCTGCAGGATCCGCGCACGATCGAGCCGGCGCTCGACCTCATCCTCATTTCGCGTCACTTGGAGCGCATCGGCGATCACGCCACGAATATTGCCGAAGACGTCATCTTCATGGTCTCGGCGCAGGACGTGCGACACCACGCGGGCGAGCGCGAATAGTCAGGGATCGAGGGATCTAGGGCCCAAGGGATCCAGGGGTAACTTGAGCATTCCGGCTAACGGCTCTCGGGGCGGGAGACTCGCATGTCGCCCGCATTCCCTTGCCCCCTAGATCCCTCGATCCCTCGATCCCTCGATCCCTCGATCCCTAGATCCCTAGATCCCTAGATCCCTGACAGCGTAAGTACAATAGAGGGATGCCGGTCTGTGTATACTGTCGCCGGCAGCCCGTGAGCGAGCGGTGGCGGCCGTTCTGTAGCGAGCGCTGCAAACGGCTGGATCTCTCCCGCTGGCTTGACGGCAGCTACCGGATCCCCGACCCGGAGCCCCCCGACTCGGCCGAAGATCCGGAGGCCGCGCTGATCCCAGACGAGGACGAGACTGGCGAGGCCTCCGACTGACGATCCGACTGGAAGTGATTGGATCGCCCCCGGGTCGACGATCCCCAGCAAGTTCCTCGTCCGCCGCTGGAGCGCAGAGCACGTATGCCCAACACGCTGACCATCACCGACAACCGCACCGGCAAGCAGTATGAGATCCCCGTCGCCGATGGGACCGTCCGCGCGATGGATCTTCGTCAGATCAAGGTGGACGAGAACGATTTCGGCATGATGACCTACGACCCGGCGCTTCAGAACACCGCGTCGTGCCGCAGTGCCGTGACGTTCATCGACGGCGAGCGCGGCGTGCTGATGTACCGCGGCTATCCGATCGCGCAGCTCGCGGAGCACAGCACTTATCTCGAAACAGCGTACGTGCTCCTCCATGGCGAACTTCCGACCGCGAAGCAGCTGGGGGCCTGGACGCGGGAAGTCACGCTGCACACGATGCTCCACGAGAACATCAAGCAGCTCATGCGGGCGTTTCGCTACAACGCGCATCCGATGGGCGTGTTTCTGAGCACGGTCGGCGCGCTCTCGACTTTCTATCCCGACGCCAAACAGATCTTCGACCAGGGCTTACGTCAGACTCATATCCGACGGCTCATCGCCAAGACGCCGAGCATTGCGGCCTACGCCTACCGCCACATGACTGGGCGCTTCTATGTGTATCCGGACAACGACTTGAGCTTCACCGGCAACTTCTTGAACATGCTGTTCAAGATGGCGGAGGCGAAGTATCAACCGAATCCCGTGCTGGAGCATGCGCTCGATGTCTTGTTCATCTTGCACGCCGATCATGAACAGAACTGCAGCACGAACGCGATGCGGAGCATCGGCAGCTCGCAAGCGGACCCGTACTCGGCGATGGCGGGCGCTGCGGCGGCACTGTACGGCCCCTTGCACGGCGGCGCGAATGAAGCGGTCGTGCGCATGCTGGAACAGATCGGATCAGTGGCCAACGTGCCAGACTTCATCAAGCGAGTGAAGGCAGGCGATACACGGCTCATGGGCTTTGGCCACCGCGTCTACAAGTCGTACGACCCGCGCGCGAAGATCATCAAGCAAACAGCCGACGAGGTGTTCGAGGTGACGGGGAAGAACCCGTTGCTCGACATCGCCCTCGAGCTCGAGCGGATCGCGCTCGAGGACGATTATTTCGTCAGCCGCAAGCTCTATCCGAACGTCGACTTCTACTCTGGACTGATCTATCAGGCGATGGGCTTCCCCCTCGAGATGTTCTCCGTGCTCTTCGCGATTCCCCGCACCGCCGGCTGGCTCGCACAGTGGGAGGAGATGCTGGGGGACTCGGAACAGAAGATCGCCCGGCCGCGGCAGATCTACGTCGGCTCTTCACCGCGCGACTATGTGCGCATTGGAGAAAGGTAGGAGCGTCTGGGGCAGGGCGACGAAGGGGTCAAGGGGTCCCTTGGTCCCTCGACCCCTTGATCCCTTGATCACTTACCAGCACCCAGACCTCGTCTTCGCGCAGCACCCTCGACGCCTGCTTGGCCGCGGTGAAGATGTGATCCACGAGCGTGTCCTGCACGTCGACACCTCGGTGCTCCAACCAATAGACGATGTTGGAACGGCCCGACATGGGACCAATCTCAATCTCCTGCTCTCGGCCGACGAGATGAGCGGGCACGCTCGAATAGATCGCGTCTGCGAGCTCCGGGGCGCCCTTGCGGAAGGCCTTGATGATGGCGGCCGCGTGCACGCCGGTGGCCGTCCGGAACGCATCACGGCCGAAGATCGGGTAGTTGACCGGGATGGGCCGCTCGCAGACCTCCGACACCGCGGCGCAGTACCGATGGAGGTCGGTCAGATCACGGTCCATGTAACCGAGGAGCACGAGATTGACGAGGAGCAGCTCCATCGGCGTGTTGCCCACGCGCTCGCCAATGCCAAGGGCGGTCGCGTGCACCCGCGTGGCACCCGCGTCGATGGCGGCCAGCGAGTTGGCAACCGCCAGTCCTCGGTCGTCGTGACCGTGCCAGTCAATGCCCGCGTCGACGCCACACTCGTCGATAATCGTCCGCACGAACCGCACGACTGCACGCGCGCCCTCGGGTGTTGCGTGACCGACGGTGTCCGCAACGCAGACGCGACGAGCGCCGGCTCGCAGCGCGGCACCATAGATCCGGCGAAGGCTCTGCGGCTCGGCCCGCGTCGTGTCCTCTGTGACCAGAAAGATTGGTAGGCGCTCGCGGACGGCGAAGGACACGGCCGCCTCCGTCCGCTGCTCGAGATCGTCGATGGTCCAATCCTCCACGAACTGACGAATGGGACTGGAGCCGATGAAGGCGGCGACCTCGATCGGAGTGCCCACGCGCTGTGAGATCTCCACGATCGGTCGGATGTCGCCCACGACGGTGCGCGCCGCGCAATTCGGCTGGATGCGCATGCCGGCAGTCACGATTTCGCGTGCGATTCGCTCGGTATCCCTGGCGGCTCGTTCGCTGGCAGCTGGAAAACCGATATCCGCACACTCGATGCCGAGCGACTCCATGAGCCGCAAGATCTCGATCCTCTTCTCGATAGCAGGGGTCTCGATCGACGGCGACTGCAACCCATCGCGCAGCGTCTCATCGTCCAGCAACACGGGCAACGTCCCGCTGGCATCGTCGACGGCGTTCCAATCGTAGACGCGTGAGCTGGTCGTCATTTCCGCCACCGCGCTGCGCGCCAGAGCAGCAGAAGGAAGGCTATGCCTCCGATGACCCACGGCACCCACCAAGGCACCTCATCGGTCTGTGTCGCGCCGAGGAACAACGCGGCGAGGACGAGCGCTATCAGCGCGAGCACCGAGAGCAGCGGGCCGAGCCTCGCTCGAGGCAAGGGCGGCTGACGCTGCGCTTCGAACGTGGCACGGCCACACTTGTAGCAAATGAGCGCCTTGTCGGCAATTTCCGTACCGCAATTCTTACAGAACATACATACGATGCTGAGAGGAGGATGCCTCGGCGAGGCGGCCCTACCTAGAGCTGATCCATTGCCACGCCCGCTTGAGCACCCTCACTTGGTGGCATGGCCGCAACGAGCCGATCGAGCAACCGCTCGATGTCCTCGTCGACCAGCAGCGTCGCACGCGTCTCCTGCCGTACGAATCCCTCGACGACCGCATGGTCGAGGAAGTCGACGAGCGGCCGATAGAAGCCATCGACGTCCGCCAGTCCGCATGGCTTCCGATGCAGATCGAGGGTGAACCATGTCCACACCTCGAATAGCTCCTCGAGCGTGCCGATGCCGCCGGGCAACGCGAGAAAGGCGTCGGCGAGCTCCGCCATGAGCGCCTTCCGCGCGTGCATGCCTTCGACGATCCGCAGGTCGGCGATGCCCGTGTGAGCCACTTCGCGATCGACGAGCGTCTGTGGAATCACCCCGATGACCTCGCCTCCAGCGGCAAGCATTGCATCGCAGAGCTCACCCATGAGGCCCACGTGTGCGCCCCCGTAGACCAGTCCAAGCTCGCGTGCGATCAGCGCCTGCGCCAGTTGACGAGCCGATGCGGCATGGCGGGGCCGCTGACCTCTGCTCGACCCACAAAACACACACACCCTCCGCATTGCGATTGCCCCTCCGTCTGGCGCCCCCGTCATGACACGCAGCCTACCTGCACGAGGGCCGATTTCCTTTTTGCATACAATGAGCAAATGATCCCGATCCGGGACCTCATCCCCACTCAAACGACGCCGTGGGTGACCTGGACGATTCTAGCCGCCAACGTGCTCGTGTACTTCGTCACACCGAGCCTCGACTCGCCCACCGGGGAGCTGTTTCTCCACCGTTACGGCCTGGTACCGCAATATTTCACCATCGAATCGTTGCTCACGTCGATGTTCGTGCACGGTGGGCTTGCACACCTGTTCGGCAATATGTTGTACCTTTGGATCTTCGGCGACAACGTCGAAGACCGGATAGGGCATGTTCGCTTCATCGTGTTCTATCTGTTGTGCGGCACGATGGCGGCGCTCGTCCAGACGATCATCAAGCCAGACTCGCTCATTCCAATGGTGGGCGCGAGCGGTGCAATCTCGGGTGTCCTGGGCGCGTATTTGGTTCTGTTCCCACGCGCGCGCGTGCTCACGCTCGTGCCACTGTTCGTCTTCGTCACGTTTGTCGAGATCCCGGCCGTGATCCTACTTGGCCTGTGGTTTCTGTACCAACTACTCGTTGGCGTCGGCACGCTCGCGTCCGTTCGCGCGCAGGATGTGGGCGGTGTGGCGTTCTGGGCGCACACTGGTGGCTTCGCCGCGGGGATGCTCACCGTCAAGATGTTCAATCGCAGGGATCAAGGGATCAAGGGCTCAAGGGGTCACGGGTAGCAGTAAACGTCGTAAGAAGGCGAAATCTCGGCGGATCTGCCCCTATCACCGAGCAGCCAATCCCCCTTGATCCCTCGACCCCTCGACCCCTTGATCCCTTGATCCCTTGATCCCTTGACCCCTTGACCCCTTGATCCCTGTCAGTGTTTCAACTCTTTGCCTTCCTCCGAATCTCCCGTGACACGCGTGCGATGTCGATGAGGACGCGCTCCAGCTCTTGCTCGTAGTCTCCTGGAGGCATGAAGCTGCGCTTGCGCTTCAGCTCGTCCAACTCCAACTCGAGCTGATCGCGCCGGCTCACTAGTACCGCCACCGTCGGATCACCGCTGGCCATGGCCGGTTCAGCATCGAGGAACGTGCGGCTTGCCAACAGCCCATCCTCGCCTTCGGTCGCAACATCGCGCCCGGTACCGTCATTGGTATCGTCGAGCACGGCGCGCTCGGTCGCAAGCTGCCCTTGCTGATCGTACCAACGCCTCACGCCGCTGCTCGCTCGAGCAAATGCCTCCCAGATGGAGATCCGGCCGTTACGATCCAGATCGGTTCCCGCGTTCCCGAGCGCCTCCACCCAGAACTCCGGGAACACCGTGTCGTACTTCTGGGCCGGCGTGTGCGTCGCAGCAATGATCACCCGGTTACGCCCTGCCAACCTCGCGAGAAACGGGGAGCTCGCGCCTGTGGTGTTCACGAAGACGATGCGGCCGGCGATTGGCGCCAACAATCGGTTCCACTCGTGAGCCTCCAAGTCCGGACCCACGAGATTGAACTTTGCATCCACGCCGTCGAAGCTGGAGTGCCCCATCAATACGATAAGCAGCACGTCTGTAGCGCTCACCCGCGACGCGAGGTCACCGAGCACACGGCGCACGGCCGTGCGGGTGGACCGCATCTCGGCCTCTGGGGCATCTGCCGAGAGCGCGATGATTCGCTCGCTGGGCATCCCGTGACGCTCACCGAGCGCTTTCACGAGTGCCTCGCGCCACTTGCGCTGTTGTCCCCGATGCTCCTCGCTCCCTGGGGCACCAGTGATGATCAATGCATGCGAAGAGGGGACGGAGGTTCGAGGTTCAAGGTTCGAGGTTCGAGGTTCAAGGTTCGAGGTTCGAGGTTCGAGGTTCGAGGTTCGAGGTTCGAGGTTCGAGGCTGGAGGTTGGTCGGTGGCTTGAGGGTCGAGGTCGGAGGGTGGAGGTTGGAGATTCGAGGTTTCAGCTTGGGGATCCGCAGGGCCAGGACCAACGACTAGCGAACGGCCGTCTGCCGGTACGAACAGGCACGAAGCCACGGCCAGAAGTGTGGAAAGACACAGCTTTCGGCCATGTTCTGTAAAGCCCGCCTGTCGTGCCGCGTACGTCGCGCCTCCAACCCCCGACCTCGCACCTCGCCCCTGTCCCCTCGAACCTCGAACCTCGTACCTCGAACCTCGTACCTCGTACCTCGAACCTCGTACCTCGAACCTCGTACCTCGAACCTCCGTCACCGGAGCCCCCAACGGCGTCGCAATGCCCATTCGGTGCACAGCAGCGCCGCGACCAGCAAGAACGTCCACGGGTTGTGCCACAGCTCGCGCTGCACCCACACGCCGGACGACGAAGTGCTCGCGGCAATCAACGCCGGCAACTGCGCCAGCTCGTTGGCACCAAGCAGGCGCCCTCCAGTCGATTCGGCGAGCCGCTCGAGCACCGCATCATTGCGCCGCGGGTCTGCCATCTCTGGGTCTGCTCCGCCTACCAGCAGCCATTCGCGCGCCTCACCCAATCGGGAGCTATCGGTCTTCTCGTCGACATCGGCCTGCGTCTCCGAGCGAGCTCGACGGATCGTCGGCTGATCCGCTTCGGCCGACCCTGCCTTCTCACCAGAGGCCCCAGAACCACGCTCCGCCACCACACGGACGTCGTATGTGCCGGATGTCGTCGGGATGAAGCTCGTCCTGTACACGCCTGCCGACGCTTCGGCGGGAACGGCCCTGAGCTCTCGTGACAGACCGTCGGGGCCCGTAATTCGAATGCGAACGACCGCATCAGCGACCGGCTCGAACCGAGCGTCGAACACCTGCACCGTCAACGGCGCTGCAACCCCCGGCGATACCGGCGTCACGGTCACCGAGACAGGATCGGGCGCCCCAGTGGCCAGCCATCGCCCTACCTGACGCCAAAAGGTCTCGTAAGCTCGATTGCTGGACGGCAACTGCATTCGCCACCGCCATGACGCTTCGCCGCCGAAGGCCAGCGTCCGTCCCCGCCCGTAGTGCTGCACCGCGACGAGCGGGCGCTCGTCGCCCCCCGCGCCTTCGGCGAGGGCGAGCACCTGAGCGCCGGGCCGCGGCTGTCCCATCCCAGCGGCCGCAGACAGCGGTGGAAGCTCCGTCCACTGGCGTTGGCTCGCCTCGCGCGACGCCGCGAGCTGCGTGACTGGATGCCGTTCGCCTGCAGGCGTGAGTCGAACCGGGCCAGGCGCACGCGCGCTGACTTCTCCGGGCGCCGCGACACGCCCCGAAAAGTCCACGGGCAACACCGTTTCGACGGGCGTGCCCCGAAGGCCCGCCGCCGCGAACGCGCGCGCGCCCAGCACCAGCAGGCCGCCCCCACGCTTTTCCACGAACGCGGCGGTCCACTCTGCCTCGTTTCGTGTCAGCTGACTCGCGGTCATGTTGGCGAGCACGATGACGTCGTACGCAAACAGCGCTTCGAGTGAGGTGGGATAGCCGGAGCGGAGCGCGGCGACACGTGGAGGACGAGCCTGCACGTAATAGGTCGCGGCTCCGTTGTCGTCGCGACCCTTGCGCACGACCGAGTCCAGCTCCAGAGCCGGGTCGTGCGACCAGGCACGCTTCAAGAACGTGTGCTCGAACCCAGGCGCGCCCTCGACGAGCAACACAGAGCGCCGCCTGCCCGCCGGCGGAACGATCACACTGCGGCGGTTGTTCGCATCGGTCAGCTCACCATCGGCCGGCGGCACTTCGACCGTGTAGACGGTCGGTCGGTCCCGCGCCGGTGACACACGAAAGAGCTCGGTCGTCGCCGCGCCGTCCTGCGGTGGTGCAACCCGCCGAACCTGAGTGGGCCGGCCGTTTTCGAGAACACGGAGCTCCACAGGGCGTGTACCGAAGCCACGGCTCACGAGCGTCGCGGAGAGCTCCACGATTGCGCCCTCGACCCGCGCCTCACCGATACTGGCCGCCATGATCTCGCGATCGCGCGCGATACGGCTGGCCCCGATGGGCACCGCAAAGACGGGCGCGCCTGGCTCGATGAGCCGACGGAGACTCGGGTCACCCGTCTGGCCGCCATCGGAGACGACCACCATCGCCACCGGCTGAGCGTCGCCGGTTCTGGTTCTCACGAGGCGGGCGGCGCCGACGACGTCCGTCAGTGGACCCGCGGCCGTCAGCTCCTCGAGCGAACGGCGTCTCAGCGTGCGATCGAAGCCGAAGAGCTCGACGTCGTAGCGGTCTCGAAGGGCCGGGAGGAGCGCCTTGCGCACGAGCGCCTGCGCGGCAGCCAGGCGCGTCACGCCGTCGCCGGCGTCGGCTAATCCCATGCTGCGCGATGTGTCCAGCAGCACCGCCACACGTCGGCCCGTGCCGGGAGGCTCCTGCCGCGCGACAACCGGTCGGAGGATGAAGACGAGGAGCAGCACCAGCGCCGCGATCCGCAGCGCGATGAGGCCGGCACGTTGCGCCGGCGACAGTGGCGGTACCACACGCGCGTAGGTCACCAGCGCCACTGCCACGGCGACAACGATCCAGGCGGCAATGACCCACCACGGGAGCGGCCACGCGAATGTCATTCTCCGGGCCCCGGCTTGCGTGCGATCGACCGATAGTAGCGTGCCACCGACTCGCTATAGCGCTCCGGTGTGCGCTCATCGCCGCCTGCGTTCAGCCGGTTTCGAGCATCGCGCTCGGCGAGCTGTTCGGACAGCGAGAGCTCGAGCGCCTCGAGCGCGGTGATGACATCCTTGCGGAGGGCGTCCCATTCGGAGAAGTCCTGCTTGAAGGCCTCAGTGCCCGGCGCGGATCGACTGAACTCCTGGCGCTCCGGTGTCCCGCCGCCAGCCGCCCCCTCCTGACTGCCTCGGCCCTGATTGTCCACCAGTGATTGCGCTTCGCGCAGCAAGCGATCACGCTCGGCACGAAGCGCCGCCAGCTTGTCGCGGGCGCCGCCATTGGAGCCACCGGACTGCCGGCCTTCGCTCGCCTCCGGCGAGCCACGGCCCGGCGAGCTACGGCCAGGCAAGCCTGATTCCGCCGACAGACGTTGATCGATCTCCGCGAGCCGCTTCCGCAGGTCCTGTGCCCTGGCGAGCTGCTCGGAAAGCTTCTCGGACGCTTCGTCTCGGCGCGGCGACGAACCACCGAGCGCACGCTCGGCCTCCCGCAGCCGGGCGAGCGACCGCTCGCTCCGACTCGCCGCCGCGCCGACATCGGCGTCTCGCAAACCACGTGTCGCCTGCCGCATGTCCTCGAGCGCGCGTCGCATGGCCTCGGTGAGACCGCCGGCGCCAGCGCGAGCATCACGTGTGGCGTCCGCCTGCCGTTGGTCACCGTCCGGCTCGCCCCTCTCACCTCGCCGCGCCGCGCTGTCGTCCGCCGCCCTCCCACCAGACGCAGAAGGGGACTCCTGCTCCTCAGCGCTCTGACCCGCCTCCTGCCCCTCTCCACCGGTCCGCTGCTCGTCCAGCTCACGCGCAAGCTCCCTGGCCTGGCGCTCGAGCTCTTCTTGCTCGCGCGTGAGCCGCTCGAGGTGCCGCTTGACCTCTTCATCGTTGGTGCGCGCCCGATTGCGTGCGAGCTCTCGCTGGGCTCGAGCCAGATCATCCTGGCGGCGCGCGAGCTCGCGGAGGCGCTCGAGCGCCGAGGACTCGCGCGACTCGGACGCCTGACTCGCCGTGCTCTGCTGCGCGTAGTTCGTGGTCTGCTCGCGCAGCAGCTCACGGTCGAACAATGCCGAGAGATCTTCGGTCCCGCTGCGGCCACCGCCGCGACCGCCCCCCTGTTGGCGTGCCACGAGCCGGCGCTGCACGTCGGCGCCCGCTCGCAGCAACTGGTTGTACGCCTCCATCTCGTGCGGGAGCGCTGCGGATGTCTGCTGTTTGCTCAGCGCCTCGGCAGCGCGTGACATCGCCTCCACCGCCCGTGCAATGGGCAGCCGCGCGCCCGCCTGGTCATCGTCATCATCGCCATCCCGTTGGCGGCGAAGCCCGCCGAAGCTCGCGCGTGCCGCCTGCTGCGCCGCCTGGTCGCGCAGCTCCGCCTGTGCGCGTCCCAAGGCGCGGATGTCCTGCGTCGACTGGCCGCCGTTTGCCCGGCGCTCGAGCTTCCAGGTCGCAATGATCAGATCCTTCTGCGCCGCCGCGAGATCCTTGAGCCCGCCACCACCACCGGCCATCGCCATGGCCTGACTCTGCGCAGCCGCGAACTCCTCGGCAAACGGCCGGACCTCGAGAAAGAAGATATCGCTGCGTGCCTCGGTCGGCCGCTTCCCACGGCCAACATCGACCGCGCGCGCGTAGTAGGAGACGAAGTCACCTGGTTGAACGTCCAGCTCCTCGAGGAAGAGCGTGTGGCCGCCGGTCACCGACGCGCCTCGCCGGTCGCCCGCCGAGTCGGCGTCGTCTTTCGCGCCTGCGAGCGCAATGCGCCGCTCCTTCTCGCCGCGGACCGCGTACACGAGCTCGAACTCGTCAATGCCGTAGTCATCATCCGCGCGCGCTTCGATAGCCACTTCCTCCAGCCGCGTCACCGTGCGGTCTCCCTCTGGACGAACGATGCGGACCTCGGGCGGACGGTCGTCGACCACCCGCAGGAAGAACTCGGTGTCCCCAGGGCTGGACAAGCCATCACGGTCACGCAAGGCGACGCGATACGCACCGTTCCGATCGAGCGTGAAGGCCGTCTCGGCAACGGTATCCGTCACCACGCGCATGGGCGTGGTCCGCTTTGCATCAGTTCTCACAAACGTCGCCGCCGCAAGAGACTTGTTCGTATGCACGCGCAGGCGAATCTCGGTGCCCGCGGGCGCGTACACGTCGCCACTGTCGTCAACGACCCGGGGCGCGAGGCCGGTGAACGACGGATACGTGTAGTCCACGACGACGCGGGTTACGCGCGGGCGCGGTAACGCCTCGACGCGGTACTCACCTGACGCGATGGAGCCAGCAGCCACCTGGTAGGTGAAACCGCGAGTCACCTTTGGGAGATGGAGCTCGAAGCGGCCTCCGTCGGATCGCTTCATGCGCTCGGCCCGGCGCTCGGTGCCGGCGCTCACGCGGAGCTCTGGCATGGGGAGATCTACTCCACGCGGCACACCGCTGATCTGGGCTCGAATGGTCAGAGGATCGTTCAGAGGGATACGCGCATGACCCGGGGTGACCGTCACCGTGATCACAGGCGGCCGCACGACGAACCACGCCGCACGCCCGGCACGAATCACGGCATCTCGCGACAGGAGCCCAATTGCAGCCACGGCTACCAGCGCCAGCGCGAGACCGCGTGCCGCTGTCCGCATGCGCGCTCGGGGCACCACCTGCTCGAGGTCGAGCGCCGCTGCAACTCGCGTCGCATCTTTCTCCAACAGTGGTCGAAGAGGGCTCGTTCCGGCATCGATCGCGCTCACGAGGCGTTGTTCGCAGCCTGGACAGCGCTCCTCGACGAGGCGTGCGACGTCGCGATCGGCTGGCTGGCGCCGAAGCGGCCAGGCGCGGTATGCGCCGACAACGGCCGCGCTCATGGCAATCACGGCGGCCAGCACGACCAAACGACCGCTGGTCGGCGCAAGCAGCCGGTCGATGATTGCCAGCAGGAGAAGGGCTCCCGCGGCAAGCAGCAGCAGCTGGGTCGACAGACGCAGCCAGGCGACGCGCCGCCAGCGGCGTCGGACCTCCTCTAGCACCGTCAGAAATGTAGGCCCGCGATTGCTCATCGCTCCCTCTAGGTTCTTGGACCAAGGACCAAGGACCAAGGACCGTCTACCCTTGATACGTCACGCGCCGGCGTGCGACCAGGCTCTCGACCACCAACAACCCGGCCAGCAGTATGAGCACATAGCGCCAGAGCGCTTGGCTCGACTCGGTGCCGCGCTCGGCCCGACCGACCGCCGCTTCCCGGGCTCCGGGCGCCTGCCGCACATGAGACTGAAAGCCCTCGATCGACTCACGATCCAGCAGTGACTCACTCACGTCGACGTTCAAGGCCACGCGGCGGCCGCGCGGCCCGATGGCGAACGCCCCCGGCCGATCCGCCTGCTCGGGTGGCACATCTCGCAGCAGCCAGTCGGACTCGTCTCGTCGTTCGCGTGCGAGATACTGCGTGATCTCGTGCACGAACGGGACGAACGCGGCGTGTACCGGGAAGTCGTTCCACGCCAAGTTCAAGTCCGAGGCAAAGAGCAGCACCCGCCCGTCGCCCAGTGGCAGCTCGACCAAGGCGGGCCATCCGTTGGTGAACTGGGCCAACACGCGCGCCGACCCATTGGCCTCGACGTGCGCCGCCCGGTCGAACCGGACGCGCATGAGCCCCCCCGCCGACTCACCAAACGCTTCGAAGACAGGATGGCGTGCATCGAGCGGTGCCAGTGTCACAGGAAAGCGATCGGGATCGCCCGGGGTGACAGCGGCGCCTGCGGCGGCGAGCAAGCTCGACACGACGCCCGCATCGGCGTCGGGGCCAATGGCCATCAGCACGCGGCCACCACGGCTCGCGTAGTCGCGCAAGCGCCCGCCCAAGCCACGATCGACACCGGCTGTCCCGAGCAGCAACACCACGTCGGCGTCCTGAAGCTTTTCTGCGCTGAGCTCCCGCGCTGCAGTCGCACCCAACACCTCGAGCCCCGATTCGCCGCCCGCCGATGCCGCTTCGAGCGCACGCTGGAGATAGAACACGCGCGACGAGGTGCCCGTCCCGCCGACGATCGCCAGGAGACGCGCTGGGGCCGGGCCGTCGAGGAGAAACACTCGCTCATCGTCCGCAGGCAGCCCTTCGAGATCTTCGAGCGCCACGCGGGCGACACCCCGTGCCGGCACCGACGCCCGAATCTCAGCAGGGAGAGCGCGCCCCGGCGGAACGGTGACGGCTCGGTCACCGAGCACCTCCCCATCCTCCACCGTCAGTTGCACAACCGTCTCACGCGGACGTGTCCCAAAGTTTTGGACGATCGCTCGTACGCCGGTGGCCGTGCGCTCGGCCGCGGTAATGGCGACGTTCTCGACGGGCCCCCCGACATCCTCGACCGCCACCGGTAGCTCGCTTCTCGTGGTCGCGTGGCCGGCTGCCCACCCTTCCCGCTGCAAGTCCGTCACCACGACGAGTCGTCCGGGCCGGCCAGCCAGGAGCGAATCCACGTGATCCAAGAGGCCGCGATAGTTGGTGCCGCGAGCGCCCGCGCGCAGCCGGTCGAGACCGGCGACTGCGACACTGCGGTCGTCGATCGGCTCCACAACGGTCCGCGCGCGGTCATCGAATGCAACCAGGCCAACCGCGCTCCCTCCCGCCACGTCACGAATGGCCTCGGCCGCCCGCTTGCGCGCCGCCTCGAAGCGACCCGGTGCGTCCATACTGTATGAAACGTCCACAGCCACGATGGTCGCCGGAGTCGCCGCGAATTGTCCCTGGAGATACGGTCGTGCGAACGCCACTGCCAGCAACAGCACGGCAGCCATTCGAAGCGCGAGCAACAGCCAGTCCGATGGACGTCGGCGTGCGCGGAACAGCACGGGCGTCCGCTCGATGAACCGCACGGCGGTGAACCGCAGGCGCCGCGCTTCCTCTCGCCGGAGCAGGTGCAGCACGAACGGCACCGCGACGGCGAGCGCGCCAAGCCAGAACCACGGGGACAGGAACGACAGCATGGCTTTTAAGACTCGGGCAGTACGTCACGGGTGACAAGGTGACAAGGTGACGGGGTGACAGGGTGAAGGGGTGATTTCACCATCCGTAGCCTGCGTCTTGCACCCTTGGCGCTTCGGTGGATAGCACCAGCCTCAATAGAGGCGGTGCCGTCGCCCCACAGCAGCCCGGCCTTTCACCCCGACGACCTAGTCACCACCATCACCCTGTCACCCTCTCACCCTGTCACCCCTTTCACCCTGTCACCTTGTCACCTTGTCACCACCTCCGCGGCTCGCCAGATACCTCAAGAGCGTCACGTCCAGGGGTCGCGATGTGTCGACGAGCTGGTAGTCGATGTCCGCCCCGCGCAACTCTCGTTGATAGGTGCGGGTCAGCTCGTCCATCTGCCGCAAATATCCCTCCCGCGCCCGCCCCGGATCAGCAAGGACCTCGTCAGCCGACTCGACATCGTGAAAGCGCGCCGCCCCTTCGAAGGGAAACGTCAGCTCGTCTGGATCGAGCACCTGGAAGACGACGACCTCCATCCCGCGCGAGCGGACATACCTCAGCGATCGGAGGACTGGAGTCGGCTCGTGCAAGAGATCGCTGAAGATCATGATGAGGCCGCGGCGAGCGATCGACGCTGCGAGCGCCTCGAGCGGGCCCGCGAGATTCGATTGCGTCCCCACCTGCGCACGTTCGAGCGCGACGAGGAGCGTATGGACGTGGCCACGTCTCGCGCTGGGAGCGATGCGTGTGACTATCCGATGATCGAAGGTCACCAGGCCGACGGCATCGTGCTGTCGCTGCAACAGATACGCTACCGACGCCGCCAAGCAGGAGGCATACTGCAGCTTCGTCATGCCAGCACGACCACCGTAGCCCATCGACGCGCTGACGTCCACGAGCAGGTGGCAGTCGAGATTCCGCTCGTCCTCGTACTTTCGTACAACGTGACGGTCCGTACGTGCGTACACCTTCCAATCCACGGTCGCGAGGTCGTCGCCCGGCAGGTACTGGCGGTACTCTGCGAACTCGACGCTGTACCCGCGGAAGGGACTCCGGTGCAGTCCCTGCATCAGACCTTCGACGACTGTTCGTGCTTTGAGATCCAGCGTGCCAAGGCCGGCCACCACGGCTGGCAGGAGAAACCGTGACGAGGGCGCGGCATGGTCGCTCATGAGCTCAGCGTGCTCCGTGGCGCCGGTACTGTTTCGAGCAAGCGCTCGATGATCCCTTCGGGCGTGATCCCTTCGGCATCTGCGTAGAAGTTCACGAGAATGCGGTGGCGCAACGTCGGCCCGGCGAGCACACGAATGTCGCCGACCGAGACGTTGAAGCGTCCATGCATCAGCGCCCGTGCCTTACCACCCAGCACGAGTGCCTGCGCCGCCCTCAGCCCAGCGCCCCACTTGACCCACTTCCGGACGAACTCCGGCGCATCCTGCACGCTAGGTCTGGAGGTCGCCGCGAGCTGCACGGCATAGCGTGCGACGTCTTCAGCCACCACGACGTGCCGCACCAACTCTTGTATCTCTAGGATCTCAGGTCCCGTCAAGACGCGCGCGAGCGACGGTCGCGCATTCGACGTCGTCTCGGTCACCACGCGTACCTCGTCCTCTTCGGAGAGATAAGTCATGATGATGTTGAGCATGAAGCGGTCGAGCTGCGCTTCCGGCAGCGGATATGTGCCTTCCAGCTCAATCGGGTTCTGCGTCGCCAGGACGAAGAACGGCGGGTCGAGCGGGAAGGTTTGACCCGCAGCCGTCACATGCCGCTCCTGCATCGCCTCGAGCAGCGCCGCCTGTGTCTTGGGCGGCGTGCGATTGATCTCGTCGGCGAGTACTATCTGCGCGAAGACCGGCCCGCGCACGAAGCGCAGACGCCGCGGGCCGTCGGTATCCTCGAGGATTTCCGTGCCGGTGATGTCGGCGGGCATCAGATCGGGCGTGAACTGGATACGCTTGAAGCTGAGATCGAGAATCTCGGCCAGGGTCTTCACGAGCAGCGTCTTTGCCAGGCCGGGCACGCCCGTCAGAAGACAATGCCCGCCCGAGAAGAGCGCCGCCAACACGAGCTCGATGGTCTCCTCCTGCCCAACAACAACCTTGCGAAGCTCGTCGAGGATCTGTTGACGTCCAGTCGTCACACGCTCCACGAGCCCATCGACTGCCTCAGGCGATTCCGTACTGGGTTGATGCATCCAGCTGCTCCATCTCCAGATTCGTCCGCCCGACCTGAAGGTCGGGCCTACACGTTCTCGGGCTTCCGGCTTCCGTCAATCAATGCGTCAGCGAGTAGATCACTTCGTTAATCATCATCCTGTAGGCGTTCGCGGTGTGGACGAGGTAGCCGGGCCACTCCTCGGCATTCGACCACTCCCACCCATCGCCCATGTCCGTATTCCAGTTGATCAGCACCATCGCACGCTCGTAGTCGTCGACGACGGCGCGGAGCTTCGGCTCGATGCCGCCCTTCTCCCACATCCGCCCTCGCATGAAGGAGCCGATGCCGGGCACCTGGGGATACTCGTCCAAGTCGTAAAAGCAATGAAACACGGGATGCTCCGGCGGCAGCTCCACGATGGGCCGGTCCGGAAACACGCGCTTCAGCTCTCTCTCGACGTTCTCCCACTCCATGGGCCCGTGGAAGTCGTCGAGCACGGCCGTGCCGCCGCGCAGGAGGAACTCACGGAGGATCGGCACCTCGCTCTCCTGCAGCCTGAGCGTCCCGGGCTCGACGATGTAGACCCAGGGATTGTTCCAAAGCTCCGGGTCCTCCAACGTGAGAACCGTGGGCTCATCCACCTGGATTGCCGTCACCGTACGAATGCGCCGCGAGAGGTTCTGTTCGGAGGCGGGACCATCGACGGACCAGGGATCGCTCCAGTAGCGAGCGCGGTACATCGCAGTGTCCATGTGGTGCGAGTTGTAACGAAGGCGCGTGAAGCGCCACCGCAACCCAGCAAAACGCGCGTCCGGCACTTCCAGGTCGGTCGTGAGGGAGCTGGGCTCTTGCGCATCCGCCAGCCGCACCGAGCCGCCCGTTGCGAACAGCCATAGCGCCGCTGCAAGTGTCAGCAACCAGGGCCCAGACCTCTCGACCCGATGCCACATAGAAGAACCTCGGAGAGGTCGGGAGCTCTTAGGGCTCGTACGCCCGCTACCTACGGCTACTCCCTAACCTCTTTCTTGGGCGCCTCACCATCGACCACGGCGAGCAACAGCTCCTGCGCCCGCTCGAATCGCGGCGCCACCTCGAGCGCCGCAATGACGTGCTTCTTCGTCTCGGCGGGGCGGCCCGCCTGCCAGTACGCCTCCGCCAGCTCCGTATGCGCCGCGGCAACGTCCGACGGACCGGCGTCAATTGCCGTCTGCAGCTCGCGCACCGCCGTCTGGAAGTCACCTCGGCCGAGGGCGAGACGACCGAGGGTCGAGTGCAGCTCTGGATCGAACGGAGCGATCTCGATGAGCCGGCTGGCCGCCCGATCGAGCCGTGCCTCATCGCCCTGCTCTTGCGCGATCTGAAGCAACTGCCGTACCGGCTCGATGCTCGTGTGGTCCCGCACCAGGTGCTCGTCGAGATGCTTCAGCGCCGCGTCTTTTCGCCCTGCCTTCGCCGCGAGATTCGCCAAGAGCGCCTGAGGGCCGTCCTCGCCGCCTGCAAACGGAACCAGGCGGGCGGCGCGCTCGAGCAACGGCCCCGCCTCATTCGGACGGTCGTTCTTGATCAGACGTCTGGCAATCGCCATCTGGACAAAATAGTGACCGGCGTACCGATTTGCGAAGGCCGCAAGCCCTTGCGGACTCCCGTTCATGGGGAGCTTCGCCTCCGGCGACCGCAGGGCGGGCAGCACCGCGGCGTATCGGCGCTGTACATACGCGTCAAAATCGCGCTGCAGCTCGTCCAGGCCGACCCCGAAGGCTCGCTGCGAGGCCGTCTCCTCGTCGAGCCCGTCGCCAAACGCGCGGATGAACGCCTGAAGCCCTTTGTCGCCATACTTCTCGACGATCCGGGCCACCACCAGCGATGCCTGGAAATAGGTGCGCGTAATGGTCTTCGGGTTCGAGAACCCGGCGCGCAACTCCTTGATCGGCTGGAGCTCTCCTTTCGAGAGCGCCTCCGCGAACTCGAGCTGGGCCTCGCCACCCCAAGCAGTCTGCCCCTGCTGCGCTTCGCGCTCCGGCGAGCCTCGCCGAAGCGGCCCGCCAGAAGCGGGCCGCGCGCGTGACTCTTCGAAGACGGACACGCCCTCACTCAGCCAGCGTGGAATCCGCTGCCGCGAGAGCTGTAACGTAATGACATGGGCGAGCTCATGCCACAGCGTGGCGGCCCAGTTGAACGTCCCGGCCGGCCTCGCCCGAGGCGAGTCCATGGTCACGACCCGCCCGAAGCAGGCCCCCAGGCCACCGATGAGCCCGGGCAAGCCCAGCGTCCGAACAGCAAAGTCGTCGTGTCTGGGGAAGACCTCAATCAAAATTGGGCCTTGCGGCGTAAACCCGTACCGTGCCGAGAGCGTCGACAGCGCCTCCTCCGCGAGCGGCACCAGATACCCACGGAGGACCGACAGGTCACGGGGGTCCATGCGCACGAGGAGCTCGCCTTCGCGGACCGTCTGGAAGCCGGCCAACGTGTCCAACAGTCCCAGCAGGTTGTACGTGACGACGTCGTAGGGATCGAGCTCGAAGGCGCGCTCGAGCACAGCGCGCGCCGCGTCTTCGTCGCCCGTCCGCATCAGGTGGAGCCCGAGCGCCCCGTGCGCCCGTGCGTTCTCGGGATCGAGCTCGACGGCGCGCCGTAGAAACGCAACCGCCTCATCGAACCGGTACTGGCGCGCGAGGCGCTCGCCGACCATGCGGGGAACGTCGCCGTTCTGCGGGTTGACGGCCAGGGCGCGCGCAAGGTCGGCCTCCCCCTCCTTCGTTCGATCCTCGATGAACTGAATGGCCGCTGCGAGCGCCGCCGCTTCGACGTTGGTCGAATCCTGTACGCGCGCGCGCCGGAGCGCGTCGCGTCCACCCTCCAGATCGTCCTCGTCAATCGCGAGCGTCGCGAGCAGCAGATGGGCATCTACGAGCCACGGATGGATGGCGAGCGCTTTCGCTGCGGCCTCTCGTGCGGCAGACGGATTCTCGTCGGCGTGCGCACGAGCCAGGCCGAGGATGGCTGGGCTCCAGCGCGGATCGAGCTTCAGCGCAGTCTGGAACGAGCCGACGGCCTCGGCCGTGTTATGCGTCTCGAGAAAGAGCTCGCCCCAGTCTGTATGAACCGCAGGATGATCAGGGACTACTTGCGCCGCCGCCCGAAACAACGCGTTGGCCTGCCGTGGCTCACCCAGCGCCATTCGGGCGCGTCCGGCGCGCGCGAGCGCAAGACCGTCGCGGCCACCCTCGAGGACGGCGACAACCAAGCGATCGAGCACCACCTCCGCATCGGCGCGCCGGCCACGTGCGAGGAGGAGCAGGCCGAGCTCAAGCGCGGCGTCCCCCTCCGGCGTACGTTTCGCACCCCTGGTGAACAACTGCTCCGCTTCATCCAAGCGGCCTCGGGCTTTGGCGACGCGCCCGCGGACGACGAGACCGAGGGCATCGTCGGGCCCCCGGTCGGCCACCAGCGACAGCGCCTCGTCCAACCGCCCTTCGAGTAGCGCGCGCTCGGCTGGATGTACCTCGACAGGGGTGCGCTTGGAAGGCGCGGACTGTGCAGGCTCTTTGCTCTCGGGTGCTGCCTGTTGTCGAGGCTCGTCTCCAGGTGCGGCGCTGGTGGGCGACGTAGACGCAGGTGTGGGCTGTGCGGGGGCAGGTTGTATGGTGCGCGCGTGAGCGGCCGCGCTAGAACTAAGCAGGGCCGCAAGGCCGAGACATGCACACAGAACAAACGTGATGCTCGACGCGGTCGCCGCTGCCGGCGTGGTTTCCGATCTCACTTTTTCGGAGAACATTGAGCACGTTGGGCATCCATTATAGCGGTTCTTGGTTCTTGGTTCTTGGTTCTTGGTTCGGCGTTCGGCGTTCGGCGTTCGGCGTTCGGCGTTCGGGCGGCGTCGGATGTTCCACCTCTCGAGACGAGCGCGTCAGACGAGCGGACGCCAGGTGAAGTGCATCGCGGCAAAGGCACCCTGCAAGAGCAGCGCGACCGTGGCCCACTGCTGGCATGCTGCCGGGGACAATCGCCAGCCGAGATAGAGGAACACCGGGAAGAGCGTTGCCACCAATCGGCCAGTGGACATGAAGCCGCCAGCAAACAGCGGCGGGCCAAGGTTCAGCAAGATAAACGCCGCATACGGAAGACCAAGCCATCGCCCGACCGGCCAGGCGCACGCCAGAGCTCCTAGCGCGGCCGCGGCGTTGAGAAACGCGTAAGGTGAGTTTTGCGTCAGCGTGTCGACGCCTCGCAACTGCAACACGTAGAAGAACTGTCCTAGGCTCTCCTGGATTCCAAGGTATTCGCGTCCCCACGCCTCTTGGGCCTCTGCCCAGGCGAACCACTGTCCCGTCAAGGCGTACAGCCAGGCCGTGTGCGCCAGCATCGCCGCGCCTGGCACGGCAGCGACGAGGCCGCCGGGCACCAACGTTCGCAGGTCCCATCCGCGCCCAGGCGATTCCGCGCGCATCTGCTTCGCGAGCGCGAGGCCGATGAGGGCAAGTGACACGCTCAGGAAGCAGCCGTTCGGCCGCACGAGCCCAACCAGCGCGCCCCAGGACGCCGCCTGGATCCACTCCCGTCGACGATAGTGATAGAACGCCCCGAGCGAACCGAGGAGAAACAGCGACTCCGTGTAAACCGCGCTGAAGAACAGCGCGAACGGGAACGTCGCCAGCAGTACGAGCGCGCGCGCGGTGGCCTCGTTGCCGTCGCCGCCAGAGGTGCCCGCCGCAGTCACGGGCGCGTGGCTTCCGGGCGGCATGCGTGGAACGAGCTCGCGACCGAGGCGGAACAAGTAGCGCTGCGCGAGAAAGAAGCTCCACAGCGAGATCACGACGCCAGCCCACAACCAGCTCGAATCGCTGCGCTCGCTCAGCGTCAGGTACGACTCGTTCGACGCTGGTCGTCCGGCGGCACCAAGCAACGCGCCGCCAACGCGCATGAGCATGGGGTATGCCGGAAAGAAGGCGGCGTTCTGGTAGCCTCCGGTGGCGGAGTCGTACTCGTAGCCGTTCTTGGCAATGCCGAGATACCACATCGCATCCCAGCGTGCCGGCAAGTTCAGCCACTCGTGCTCGCTCACCCGGACCGGCGCCTCACCTCGGGGGAACCCAATGATCAGCGTGGCGAAGTACGCGGCCACCAGCACCGTCAAGCGCGTGCTCCACCAGGTTGGCCAGGCTGCCAGGGTCGCCGGATCGCGCCAGAAGCGCTGCGCGCGCTCGCGTGCGTCGGCGAGCCAGGACGGCCGGCGCACGATCGCGTGCCGAACGCCAACCGCCACGAGCAACAGGATCACCACTCGCCACACCGACGTGGCCGAGATCCGGGTATCGGCGATCGTCAACCGAAAGCCGTTGTGCAGGACGGCCGAACAGAGCACGACGAGGAGGAGCGCGGAAATGACGTCGAGCGCTCGTGCCCAGCGTGGAAGGGCGTGGGACGGTGACGGGGTGATGGGGTGAGGGGGTGAGGGGGTGAGGGGGTGACTCGGTGACACGGTGACAGGGTGAGGGGGTGGCTCGGTAATCGGGGTGGACGTCGAACCGGATTGCTCGTTCTGCGCTCGATCGGAAGACTCCGTATCGGGCGCACGGGCGGGCTGCTGTGCATTGTCACTCTTTACCTTGTCCCTTGGCACACTTGTCACCCTGTCGTCCTGCCCCCGTCTCACCCCTCACCCTGTCACCCTGTCACCCCGTCACCCCGTCACCCCGTCACCCCGTCACCCTGTCACCCCGCCACCTTGTCCCCCGTTTCACCGAGCGCCCGTTCCTCAATGGCAATTCGCCGCCGCAGGATCGTGGCAAATAGCACGGATGATACCAGGCCCGCCACGAGCGCCGACATCATCAGCGCTATGGCAATGATCTCAGCCATGACGCCGATATAGTTCGGATGACGCAGCCAACGGTAGATGCCTCGTCTTGTCGGCACGCTGCCGGGAGGCACGAGCACGCGGAACGTCCAACGCGGGCCGAGCGTTGCGATCGCCGCATACTTCAGGGCTTTCGCAAAGACGAAGAGAAGGAGTCCGGCGGCCGCCATGCCCGACCAGGTCACGTGCCGCAGCGCGCCCTCCACAATCATGGCGACGAAGATCGTCGGATACACGATCTGCATCACGGGATACACGTCGCCTCGCGGCTCGGACGCGCCGGCTGCGCGCAAGGACCGCTCGTTCGTGCGCGACCGGCGCGTCTCGATCAACATGGGAACGGCTACCAGCAGGAGTGTGACGAGGGGAAGCATCAGGGGAAGAATGGGCCTGTCCCCTTTCTCCAAGGCAGGTCGCCCGCAAAGAGGATGAGGCGCTCGATGAGACTGGGAGCGATCGACGCAGTGTGCTCGCTCATCCGCACGCTCCACGGCGACGACACCAGCGTGCGCACGGCACGATTGAACCGCAGCTTGCCGGACAGCTGCGTGCGCCGGCGACGAGCGAGACGCTCGTGCGCTCTGTCGTCAGCCCGACCGGCCCACACTTCGAGCGCTGTCTCCGCCGCGAGCAGCGCGCTGGTGAACGCCAGCCGCAATCCGTCGCCGGTCATCGGGTCGACGAAGCCGGCCGCATCACCTGCAAGCAAGAGACCGTTCACGCCTGCCCGACCGCCTTCCACAGCCAAGGGGCCCAGCGTGGTCGTGGTTGCGACCAGCCGCGCCCCAGCAAACCGAGGGCCGAGCAGAGCATCCTGCCGCACGGCTTCGACGAGCCGGCTGGTCGGACTGGCGAAGCCTCGGCGATCTGCGGTGACCAGACAGGCGTTCGCGAGCCCCCCTGGAACCGGGGCTACACCCAGATAGTGATCCGGCCGTACGTGCATCTCACCGAACGGCTCGAGACCCACGACGCCCTCGAAGTACCCGCCGATGGCCCAGCGGCGTGGCTGTTTCGGGTGACGCGTCAAGCCCAAGGCCAACGCCATCGTCGATCGGCGCCCATCGGCAGCGATCGTGACCGGTGCGGCGACGCGCAGCGGTCGGCCGTCTGCTGCCGACAGCACCACGCCACGGACCCACGGCTTTCCGTCGCGGGTCTCGACGAGCGGTGCGCGAACAACAACACCCTCCTCGATGCGCGCACCGGCTCGGGCGGCCGCCTCGACCAATCGCATGTCGAGATTGCGCCGCGCGATCGACAACCCGTGAGAGGACGGAGGATAGCGAGCACATATGGACACCCCGCGCCCGGTCAAGCGCATACCGTCGATGCGCAGTGCGGCGTGCTCGACCGCGTCCGCGAGGCCAAGCCGCCGGAGGATGGCCACCGCACCAGGATTGAGCGCGTCGCCGCAAAGCTTGTGTCGCGGGAAGCGTGCACGATCCAGCACGAGCACGCGCATGCCACGCTCGGCCATCACCTTGGCCGCGATCGCCCCCGCAGGTCCCGCTCCAACGACGAGCGCGTCAATCATGCCTCAAGACCCGTCACGCCAGCCCTCAGGAGGCCCGTCCCAAGACAACAGCGCTGTTCTTCGATCCAAAGCCGAGGCAGTTGCACAGGGCGGCTTCGACGGAGGCTTCACGGCCGACGTTGGGGATGACGTCGAGATCACACTCGGGATCCGGCTCGAATTGGTTGATCGTCGGCGGCAGGAAGCCCCGCTCGAGTGCCAACGCTGCCGTCACGATGCCACAGGCGCCGCTGGCACCCTGCGGATGGCCGATCATCGACTTGGTGGAGGAGCCGCACACGTCGGCGGCGCCGCGCCCGAAGAGCCGACGGACACATCGCATCTCGACGGTATCGTTGAGCGGTGTCGACGTGCCGTGAAAGTTCACGTAGCCGATTTCCTGCGGCCGACGGCCGGCGCGCTCGAGCGCGAGCTGCATGGCTCGCACGATCTCGTCACCGTTGGGATCCATCTGCACGCGATGGTAGGCGTCGCAGGTCGAGCCGTACCCGTCGAGACATGCGTAGATATGGGCGCCGCGGGCACGGGCGCGCGTCTCGCACTCGAGGACGACCATCCAGGCGCCCTCGCCCAGGACGAAGCCATCTCGGCCCCGGTCGAACGGACGCGACGCGGTCTCGGGCGCGTCGTTGTATCGGGTGGCCATCACACCCATCCGCGAAAAGCCGTACATCATGCCGGGGGTGACACAGGCGTCGACGCCACCGGAGAGCAACACGCCAGCCTCCCCGCTCCGCAGCTGCGCCATCGCATAGCCGACGGCGTCGGTCGAGCTCGTGCAGCCGGTGGACAGGACATGGCTGACACCGCGGAGCTGCAACGCAATCGAGATCTCGCTCGAAAGCATCCCCACGATGGAAACAGGAATCGCGTAAGGGGTGACGCGGCGGCCGCGTCCGGCGAAGAACTCGCGGTACTGTCGCTCGCCGAGCTCGATGCCACCGCCACCGCTGCCGATGAGCACGCCGGCCTCCGACTCGCCCAGGCAGAGGCCCGCATCCGCCCAGGCTTCGCGCGCCGCTATGACGCCAGCCAGCGACGCACGCGAGTAGCGCCGCGCGTCCGCACGCTCGGCTGTGGCGCCGTGTCCATTGTCGGCGTCGTGCCTCGCTGCCACCGTCGGTGCATCCTCAACCGACAACGCCGGGAGCGGCGCCGCCACCTGGCACGCAAAGAGGGACGGGTCGAAGTCCTCGACGCGGCGGGTTCCGCTGACGCCCCGGACAACCTGAGCCCAGAACCGCTCGCGACCGACGCCATACGGCGAGACGACGCCGATTCCGGTGATCGCAATGCGCGGCGCGGCGGGAGGCATGATTTACCTTCTTATAATAGACGCACGATGGCCGTCCGCACCCGTGGAGCTGACAGGCTGCTCGCCTGGGGCGGTGCCGTCAGCTTTCTCATCTCCCTCGCATTTGGTGTCGCGTCATATCTAGGACCGTTTGGACGCCCGATCCCGCTGCGAGCCTGGCCCGACGAAGCGGAAGCCATCGCCATCAACATCGGGCTCTTCACGCTCTTTGCCGCGCATCACAGCGTCATGGCCCGTGGGCGTGCCAAGGCGTGGATCAAGTCTATCCTGCCGAGCCACCTCGAGCGCTCCACGTATGTCTGGATTGCCAGCCTGCTGTTCCTGATGGTGTGTGGATTGTGGCGGCCGGTCGGAGGCGAGGTGTACCGCCTCGAGAGCCTGGCGGCGGTGGCGGCCGTCGCGCTACAGGCAGCGGGTGTGCTGCTGACGGCCGCCGGCGTGTCGATTCTGAGCTGGTCTGAGCTGGCGGGCGTTCGTCAGGCCCTTCAGGCCACCACCCACGAGGTCGGCGAGGGGCACAAGACCTTCTCGCGCGGCGTCTATGGTTTCGTGCGACATCCCCTCTATCTCGGGTGGATGCTGATGACCCTCGGCACGCCTCATTTGACGGGAACCCGTCTCGTGTTTGGCGTAGTCAGCTCGGCATATCTTCTCGCTGCGATTCCTTGGGAAGAGCGCTCGCTCATTGCGGAGCACGGCGAGCCGTATCTGCGCTATCGCAGCCAGGTCCGGTGGCGGGTCGTTCCCGGGATTTACTGAGGGCTACAGGAAGACGAGCGAGTGCTGCGACGGAATCTCGAAGCGTCCCCGGCAGCGCGCACACACCACCTCGTCATCGATACGCAGCAGATAATCGCGCAGCTTCGCGAACAGCGCGCGGTCGCGCTCGTCTGCCCCTGCCGGCAGGCGATCCTTACGAACACGTCTCACCCAACGGACCTGATAATCCCCTCGATGCCGGCATCGGGGGCAGGTGAGCTGCATGGGTCGTCGCTCGGTCTGCTCGCGGAAGAACTCACGCTCTGGAATCGCCATATCGCTTCGAAGCATTTTAGTGGACTGTCTCCATCATTTGTAAACCACCTGGCGGGCGGCCTCCCGGCGGACGCCGTCCGCGGGCGGGTCTCGGTCGACCGCCGGGCATGTGATAGAAGTGGAAGGGGGGAAAAAGGGTACCCGGTTCCTTTTCCCCCTACCTAGACGGTAATCTTCTGCGTCCACACATGTCCGACACGACGACCCGGTCCACCGATTCAACGCTGCCAGCCGAGCTGCCAGCACTCCCGCTGCGCAACACGGTGGTGCTGCCGCTGACCATCCAGCCGCTCGCCGTCGACCGGCCGCACTCGATCGAAGCCGTGAATCGTGCGCTCACCGGTGACCGCATGATCCTGCTCGCCCTGCAGCGGGGCGATGCGGCGCAGCCCGGCGAAGAGGATTTGCGCCGCGTCGGCACGGTCGGCGTCATTCGCCAGATGGCCAAGGGCCAAGCTGGGCTGCAAGTCCTCGTGGAGGGGCTGGCGCGCGTGCGAGTGACCGGTTACATGACCGGAGACAACCACCTGCGCGCGAGCATCACACCCGCGCCTGAGCCGGTCGATCCGTCCCTCGAGCTCGAAGCATACATGCGGCGCCTCCGCGAGCTCACCGAGCGCGCGCTCTCGCTCGCGACGGGTATTCCGTCCGATCTGCGGCCTTTGCTCGAAAGCATCGAGGAGCCGCTACGCCTCTGCTACGTCCTGGCCTCGATGCTCGACATGAAAGCCGAGGACAAGCAGCTCCTCCTCGAGGAAGATGACCTGTTGGTCAAGGTCCGAGCCGTCACGCAGTCGCTCAGCCGCGAGGTCGAGCTGCTCGCGCTCAAGGGCAAGATCGAGTCCGAGGCGCAGCAAGAGATGTCGGATCAACAGCGGCAGTACTACCTGCGTCAGCAGTTGAAGAAGATTCGAGAGGAGCTGGGCGAAACCGAAGGCGAGGAGGTGCAGGACCTCCGCCAGCGCGTCGAGGAGGCGAAGCTGCCCGAGCATGTGGCGTCGGCGGTTGGCCGCGAGATCGATCGGCTCGAGCGTATGCCTCCCGCCTCGCCGGACTACCAGATGATCCGCACCTATCTCGACTGGGTGTTGGAAGTTCCATGGTCCGTGACCACTGAAGACCGCCTCGACCCCGTCGCGGCGCAACAGGTGTTGGACGAGGATCACTACGACTTGGCGAAAGTCAAAGAGCGCATCGTCGAATACTTGGCCGTTCGAAAGCTCAAGGGCGACCTCAAGGGACCCATTTTGTGCTTCGTAGGCCCTCCCGGCGTGGGCAAAACGTCGCTGGGCCAGTCGATTGCGCGTGCGATGAACCGCAAGTTCGTGCGCATCTCCCTCGGTGGCGTGCGTGACGAGGCGGAGATCCGAGGCCACCGCCGAACCTATATCGGTTCCATGCCGGGCCGCATCATCCAGGCGCTCAAGCAGGCGGGATCGGCGAATCCTGTGTTCATGCTGGACGAGATCGACAAGCTCGCCGCCGGATTCCAGGGTGACCCCGCTGCCGCGCTGCTCGAGGTGCTCGACCCCGCGCAGAACAACACATTTCGTGATCACTATCTCGAGGTCCCGTTCGACCTGTCGCGTGTGCTATTCATCACGACCGCCAATCAGCTCGGTCCCGTGCATCCGGCGCTGCAGGATCGTATGGAAGTGATCACGCTGGGTGGCTACACGGAAGGGGAAAAGGTCCACATTGCGCGGCAATACCTCATTCCGCGCCAAGTGCAGGAACATGGCCTCGCCGAGGGGAGCGTCGAAATCACCGAGCCGGCGCTCCGGCGGATCATCACGGGGTACACGCGGGAAGCCGGCGTACGCAATCTCGAGCGACAGATCGGAACCGTCGCGCGAAAGATTGCCGCGCGCATTGCCGGCGTGCTCCCTGAGCAGGAGCGATCGCCGGAGGGGACAACGGCCCGCCCCAACACGACAGCCTCGCCGATGTCGGAAGCGGTCGGTCGGATCGAAGCGCGCGTCGCAAACCAGACGCCCTCGAGTGCAGCGCCACAGGCGACCATCGTCGCCTCGTCTGCCGAAGTGCGAAGCACGGACGCGGAGAACACCGTATCGCCAAGCCTTCCGCAGCACTGGACCGTGGACGCCGACGACATCCCTGGCTATCTCGGCCCACCACGGATTCGGTCGGAGACGGCGTTCCGAACGTCCAGACCGGGCGTCGCCACCGGCCTGGCCTGGACGGAGGCCGGTGGCGACGTGTTGTTCGTCGAAGCGACCCTCGTGCCCGGCGGCAGCGGTCAGCTCGTGCTCACCGGGCAGCTCGGCGACGTGATGCAGGAATCCGCCCGGGCCGCGCTCAGCCATGTGCGCGCATCGGCTACCGGACTCGGGATTCCCACGGACTTTCTGCGCAAGCACGACATTCACGTGCACGTGCCGGCCGGCGCAATTCCCAAGGACGGCCCGTCGGCCGGCGTGACCATGGCCACGGCCATCGTGTCGGCCGCCACCAATATCTCCGTTCGCGACGACGTGGCGATGACCGGCGAGATCACGCTCTCTGGGCTGGTCCTCCCGGTTGGCGGCATTCGTGAAAAGGCTCTCGCCGCAAAGCGCCATGGGATCAAGACGCTCATCATGCCGGACCACAACCGACAGGACCTCGACGAGCTGCCGGCCGAGGCGCGCGACGAGATGACGTTCGTGCCGGTTGGCACGCTCGAGGAAGTGCTGAAGGTCGCTATGCCTGCCCCAGCAAGGGGTCAGGAATCCGGGGCGAGAAGCGCGCCGAAGGCGAGCGAAGGCCGGAATCAGGTCCCTCGCACGAAGAGATAGGCACCGGCTCGTACGTCGGGCCATCGTACCAACTGGACGCCGCGATAGCCGGCAACGAGGATCCGCGCGAACAGAGGACGCGTCGCCAGACGCCACCGGAGCGCGCGCTCCGGAGCCTCCAACAGCATGCGCGAGAAGTCGTCCGGCACGCACACCAACAGGCGATCGGCTCCAAGGGGTCGATCGGCCACGTCATGGCACGTCGGCCATCCTCCTTCGATGTACACGGGGTTCACTACCGGAACGTCGTGTAGGTCTCCTGCATCCTCAGGGCGTGGGACCACAGGCTCACGGGTTGCCGGCCAGTGCACGATGAGCCGGTCGGTTGGGGTACCGCGATGCAACGGGCTCGTAGACTCGCCGTACGCATTCTCGACGAACTCGGCCGCAACCGCGCCAAGCTTGTTCAAATTGAGGTGAGCGTTCGCCACTTGCAGCGGATCGAAAGTCCAGTGGATCTCGGCAAATCCACCTTCGGAGACGAGACGACGCTGCTCCATCTTGAGCCGATAACCGAGACCGACGCCGCGATGCGCAGGCGATACGCCCAGCATGTGCGACCAGTGGATCCAGCGCCCAAGACGACGACCCGGCATCGAGTACGCGAACCCGACCATGCGGTCCTCGTCGAACGCTCCCAGCACCAGCGCGCCGCACTTGATCGTCGCGACGAGCATCGTCACGGGAATCAGATCGACATCATCGTACCGCCAGACCGCTCGCTCCAGCGCACTGACCTGGGACAACTCCTCGGCGCTGCCGAGCACACGAAACTCGACGGCCGTGTGGCAAGCTGTCACGTCTTGGGTATTGTTCATAACGACTGGCGTTCCCGCACACTTGATTGTACTCATCCCGATTCCTGATTCCTGATCTACAGTGTGTCAACGTACGGCGCCGATTTCGCCTTCCGCACGGAGAGATATGACCGTTACCGCCCCAGCCCGCTCGCTTGCCCTTTCCGCGCCTCTGACGATCGATCGGGTCGAGCTTCGCATGCTCCGGCTGGAGCTCGTTCGTCCGTTCGAGACCAGCTTTGGATCAACCGCGTCCCGGCTGGTCCCCCTCGTCTTGCTTCACGCCGACGGCCTCACAGGTTGGGGCGAGATTGTCGCCTTGGAAGAGCCACTCTTCAACTACGAGACGGTTCGCACAGCCTGTTTGGTGGTCGAAGAGCACTTCGCACCCGCGTTGCTCGGTACCCCGCTCCGGACGCTCGACGACTTCGGCACTGCGCTGCGCCGCTTTCGAGGTCACCCGATGGCACGTGCAGGGCTGGAGCTGGCGTGGGTCGACCTCATTGCACGGGCAAGCGGCCAGTCAGTGGCACAGCTGCTTGGCGGGGTTCGCCCGCGTGTGGACGTGGGCGTGAGCCTTGGTATCGAGGCGACCGTCGACTTGCTGGCGGACCTGGTCGCGCAGCATCTCGCACAAGGCTATCGGCGCATCAAGGTGAAGATCAAGCCAGGATGGGACCTCGACATCGTGGCCACGCTCCGCGCTCGGTTCCCGGACATCCTCCTCTCGGTCGATGCGAATGCCGCGTACACGCTCGCGGATGCCGATCACCTGGCGGCGCTCGACGGGCACGGCCTACTCATGATCGAGCAGCCGCTGTCGCACGATGACCTGGTCGATCACGCGGCTCTCCAGCGCCGGGTGAACACTGCGCTCTGCCTCGACGAGAGCGTCACGAATCAACGGATGGCGCAGCACGCGCTGGAGCTCGGAAGCTGTCGCATCATCAACATCAAAGTGAGTCGCGTGGGCGGTTACCGCGAGGCGCTCGCAATCCACGACCTGTGTGTCGCACGAGGCGTGCCGGTCTGGTGCGGCGGCATGCTGGAAACCGGCATCGGACGCGCGCACAACCTTGCGCTCGCCAGCTTGCAGGGGTTTACGCTGCCGGGCGACATCTCGGCCAGCCGCCGCTACTATGCCCGCGACGTGTTGGCGCAGCCCATCGAGGTCGCGCCGGACGGGACCGTCGATGTGCCTGCCGGTCTCGGCATCGGCGTGGAAATCGACACCGACTACATCGAGTCGCAAATGGTCGACCGTCTAGAAGTCGGGCGGCAGAGGCGCGTGCGGGGGTGACCGGTGACGGGGTGACAGGGTCACGACGCGATAAAGCGCATTAGACCACAGCGTGTCGGACATGCCGCCAGACATGGGGCCAGCGACCGGGCGTAAGCGCGCCGAGGCCGCCGGCGCCTACCCCTAGGGCCCGTCAGGCCCTTCCGCCGATGCGCCAACCACTCGTGCAATCACTCCCGCCACGAGCGCGGCGCGCGGAACCAATGCGTCCAAGATGACGTGCTCGTGCCGCGCATGAGGACCCTCCCCCACTGCACCGATCCCGTCGAGTGTGGGGACGCCAAGCGCCGCCGTAAAGTTGCCATCCGACGCGCCGCCAGTCGAGCCCTCGGTCAAGGTGAGCCCGAGCTCGGAAGCGGCTTCCAAGGCTGTCGCGAAGAGCTCTGCGATATGCGGTCCGCGCTCCATCGGGGGACGATTCAAGCCACCACTCACGGTCACGCTGGTACCGGGCACGAAGGCGGCCAGTTCGGCCAAGGCGCGGCTCATCCGCTCCGCTTCTGCCGCGGTCGTCACGCGGACGTCCACGATCGCCCGAGCGCGCTCGGCCACGACGTTCGCGCGAGTACCACCGTCGATCACTCCGACGTTGACAGTCGTCCCGCGCGAGGGATCCGCCAGGCGCTGCACGGAGAGAATTTGATGGGCGAGCTCGGTGATCGCGCTCGCTCCGGCGCCTGGGTCCACGCCGGCGTGCGCCGCGACGCCCGCGACCTCGATCACGAACTCTCCCACGCCCTTGCGGCTCGTTTTGAGGCCGCCGCCGGATAGAGAGGGCTCGAGAACCAGCACTGCGATGCTCTCTCGCGCCTCGCGTTCGACGAGCGCCCGCGACGCGTCGCTGCCAATCTCTTCATCACTCGTGATCAACAGACGCAGCCGCGTCCCACTGGCGGCGCCACACTGCACCACCGCACACGCGGCGAGCATGGCAATGCCAAGACCCGCCTTCATGTCGAGCACGCCCGGACCGAACAATCGCCCGTCGCTCCGATCGACCGGCATCCGCGCCAGCGTGCCGACCGGCCATACCGTGTCGTAATGGCCCAGGAGCAGCACTTGGCGCGAGCCGGCACCGAAGTCCGCCATCACGATATCTCCCACGGTCTCTTGCGCGACAATGTCGACGTGGGCGCCGAGCGACCGGAGGTGGGCGACGAGCTGACGGCCGCAGCGATCGGCGGCACCTTTGTCGACACTCGGCGATTCATTTCGCGCCAGATCTTCGATCGTCGCGATCAGCCACTCCTCCCGCGCGCGGCAGTGCTCCAGCAAGCAAATCATGCTCGGTATGATAGCGCTCAATTGCGCGACATCACGGGGCTGCGCCCACATCATCACATCGTCTCGGCCAAATCATCACGTCGTAGCCCCTCGTCCCGTATGTGCTAACGTGTGCCGGTGTCGGCGGTTGCGTTCTACATTTCCGGACACGGGCTCGGTCACGCCTCACGACAGATCGCCATCATCAATGCGCTGGGCCGCATCCGGCCCGATGTTCGCGTCGAGATACGGACGGCGGCTCCCGCATGGCTCGTCGAGCACACGCTACAAGTACCGGCGCAGCTCACGGTCCTCGAATGCGATACGGGTGCGATGCAGCGCGGCAGCCTCGCGCAGGACGGGTTGGCCACGCTCCGCGCGGCTGCGGCTTTTCACCAATCGCTCTCGAAGCTCGCCGACCAGGAGGCGCGGGAGCTCACGGCCAGCCGAGCCCGCCTCGTCGTCGGAGACGTGCCACCGCTGGCCTTCGCGGCGGCTGCGCGGGCGGGCGTGCCGTCGGTGGCAATTGCCAACTTCACCTGGGACTGGATCTACGAGGATTACGCCGCTGACTTCCCCGAGTACGCTGATCTACCCGCCGCGCTGCGCGAGACCTACTCCCCGGCGTCCGCCGCCTGGCGGCTACCGATGGCTGGCGGCTTCGACGGCTTCGCTCTCGTCGTCGATCTCCCTTGGATTGCACAGCGCTCACGACATGATCGCGTGGAGGCCCGCAAACGACTTGGCTTGCCTATCGAGCGCACCGCTGTGCTGCTCTATCTGGGCCACTATGGCGTGACGGGCTTGCAGCTCGCCCAGCACCGCGATGCGCCGTACACCCTCGTCGCGGCCGAGAACAGCGGTGTTCCGCAAGACGACTCGAGCGCTCATGTTCACTTCGTGCGCGAGGCGCATCTGCACGCGTGCGGGCTGGACTACCAGGATCTCGTCCGCGCCGTCGATGTGGTCGTGACGAAGCCAGGCTACGGAATCATCGCGGCCGCGGTTGCCAACAACACCGCCCTCCTCTACACGGACCGCGGCCGATTTCGCGAGTACGGCGTCCTGGTTGATCACATGCCGCGTGTGCTCCGATGCGCGCACATGGAGAACGACGTCGTCACCTCGCGCCGGTGGGATGACGAGGTTGCCCATGTGCTCGGTCTGCAGAGACCCCAGGAACGCCCGCTCGTCAACGGCGCAGAGGTCGCCGCAGGCATGATCGCCACGTTTTTGTAGAGAAACGGGGACAGCCCTCGTTTTTCGTATGTTGGAAAACGGAGGCTGTCCCCGTTTTCTCAGAATCGAATGTGGTGAACCCAGGCCGGCGGGACGTTGGCCCAGACCCAGTCGCGCCGAAACTCGCCCTCATTGAGCGTCCGCCGCAGGGTCCCGTCGATTGCGCGCAGCCGATCGCGTTCTCTCCGCGAGCTTACCCACGCCTTTGCCGAGCGCACCGCGATGTACTCGAAGAAGGAAAGCACGCCGCCCGGCTTGAGCAGCCGTCCAAATCCCTGGAGGATCTGATCGACCTCGGACGGAGCAAAGTTGTTCAACGGCAGGCCGGAAATAATCACATCGTAGCGCTCACCCACCAGATCCTCGACGCGACCATGAACAATGGCAATCCGGGTTGCCTTGGACCGTAACGTCCCGCGTTCGCTGAAGGTCGCTCGTAAGTACGCCACGAACGTCTCGTTGACCTCCACCAGACAGAGATCATCGTCGGCGCGCAGGCGCTCGACGAGCGTCGTGGTGACGGCACCGGTGCCTGGTCCGACCTCCAGGATCCGTTGCGGCGTGGGAGCCACGCCGACGTAGCGGCAGAGCGCAGAGGCGAGCGGGCGGCCGCTCGGCACCACCGCGCCGGTCGTGTGGCGCCGTCGAATGACCTGCCGGAGGAAGACGCCGTAGCCGGCCAGCTTGCGTGGCATGGTGATGAGAACGCCTCGGCGAGGCGCTGGGGTGGCCCGTCCCTACCTTTTTCGGTGAGGCGTCCCTACCTCAATGGTCCTCGACGCAGGTCACGAGAGACCAGATGCGCGGAACGTTGACCTTCTCGATCGAGCTCGGCGTCAGCTCCGCTTGCGCAAGGAACGCCGCCAGATCGAGATCTGCTCGAAAGCCGATGTGGACCGTGAGCGGCGACAAAATCCGCTCCACACGGGACAGGATGGGGTTACTGCTGAGGAAATGGTTCAGGAAGACGATGCGCCCACCGGGCCGACAGACACGGCGCATCTCGCGGGCGACGCGCACCGGATCCGGGACGACGCTAATGAGGTACGGCGCATAGACGATATCGAAGCGTCGATCGGCAAACCTCAGATCGGCAGCGTCCATTTGGAGGAGCCGGACGTGAGACATCCGCTCGCGAAAGACCCGCTCGCGTGCCTTCTCCAGCATCGAGCCAGAGAAGTCGATGCCCACCACGTCACCGTACCGCGGATAGAGCGAGAGGTTGCTGCCAGTACCGACGCCTACTTCCAGGATGGCGTCACCGGGCTTGATCCCCATGCGCTGGATGGCGCGAATGCGGCCAGGCTGGAGCGCGGGGCCGAAGGTCAGGTCGTACACCGAGGCGAGCTTCTCGTAGACGCCTTCGACGAACTCGTTTTCGACGACGGTGACTGAAAGCGCCCGCGTCGCCGCATCCGAGCTGGTCAAAACGTCATCGTCGCGACTGGCCCTCTCACGGGGAAACAACGTCATCACTTTTGTACTCCGTTCCGTGAGGACCAGGCTGTTCGCACCGGATCTCAAACTCTTGGGACGCAAGGACTATACAGTGCTGCGCACCTGCGAGCAACCTGCTGCGCCACGATGCGAGCGCCCTTCGACCAAGAGGCCGAGGGCGTGCTCGACCTGGTCGCGCGCTGGCGCGATCAGCACGCCTTGCGTGAGGGGTCGAAGCGCGTCGACGAGCTCGCGTGCAATCTCGAGCCCTGTCTCGACCTCCGAGCCCGCCGCCTCGGCAGCCGTCATGCGCTCGAGAACGCGCGCCGGCACATGCACGCCCGGCACCTCATGTGCAAGCTCTTCGGCATCCCGCACGCTCCCGAGCAGCTGAACCGTTGCAACGGCCGGCAGGCGCGGCCGACCGAGCCGCTCCATGAACGCAGTCAGATTCTCGACATCGAAGATTGGCTGCAGGACCAGGAACTCGGCACCCGCCTCGACCTTGTAGCGATAACGGCGGACTTCCTGTTCGAGCACGACGGCTGTGGGATTGGCGGTGACGCCAATATGGAAGCCGGTGGGGGGGCCGATGGGCTGGCCGCCGACGTCTTCTCCCTGATTGAGCCTCGCGACGGCATTGGTCAGCCCGATCGAGTCGACGTCGAAGACCAGGGTGGCATCGGGATAATCATGATGTCTGATGGGCTCGCCGGTGACGAGCAGGACGTTGCGCAGTCCCATCGCGTGCGCACCCAGGAGGTCCGCCTGAATGGCGGGCAAGCTGTGGTCCCGACAGGCGTATTGCAGCAGTGTCTCGATACCCGCCTGTTGCTCCACCAACAGCGCGGCGGCAATCGCGCTCATGCGCGCGACGCCGTTGCCATGCTCCGGTACGTAGACGAAGTCGGCGCCGCGGGCCTTCGCCGTGCGAGCCGCGTCCAAAAGGGCGGTACACGCATGGCCGCGAGGCGGCACCAGCTGAACGCCGACCACGAAGTCGCCACGCGCAAAGGCGGAGGCCACGCGTGACTTCTCGGCCCGTGGCACCGGTGTCACCGAGGGTCGAGCGGCCCTGCCGGAGGGCGCGCCTCCCGCCTTCGCGTGTCGCGCTTCCGCCTTCGCGCTTCGCGCTTCGGCGGACAAGTCGGCCGGCCTGACCGCCCGCGCTACCGAAGCATGGTGCACCGCCGCCCGAATCTGGCGCACGTGCTCAGGCGTCGTGCCGCAGCAGCCGCCCACGAGGCGCACGCCGCCCTGGACGAACCGGCTCGCGTAGGACGCCATGTACTCTGGCGAGCAGAGATAGATGTTGCGCCCCTCGATGTCGCGCGGCCTGCCGGCATTGGGCTGCGCGGCGAGCCGGCGCCCGGTCAGTGCCGCCATGCGCTCGATGGTGTCCAGCATGGCCGCGGGTCCTACGCCGCAGTTCACGCCGATGACGTCCGCGCCAAACGCCTCGAGCTGCGGTGTGAACTCCTCGGGGGGGACGCCGTCGTGGGTGCTGCCGTCCTCACCGGTTGTCAGCAGCGCCACGACCGGCGCTTGGGACACGCGACCGACCGCCCTGACGGCGGCGCCGAGCTCATTGACGTCCCGGAACGTCTCGAGGATGAACAGATCGACACCGCCCTCGGCGAGCGCCTCCGCCTGCTCGCGAAAGTACTCTTCCGCCTCGTCGAGCCCCGTCTTCCCCCACGGCTCCACGCGAATGCCGAGCGGTCCCACCGATCCGGCAACGAAGGTGGTCCCGTGCGCGGCGTGGCGTGCGAGCTGCGACGCGGCCACGTTGATCTCGCGCAGCCGCTCGACCAGGCCAAACGATGCCAGCTTGACACGGTTGGCGCCAAATGTGTTCGTCTCGATGAGGTCGACGCCCGCGCGGACGTACTCCTTGTGAACGTCCGCAACCAAGTCCGGACGCGTCAGGTTCAGCTCGTCGAAGCAACGATTGAGGAACACCCCGCGCGCGTAGAGCTCCGTGCCCATCGCGCCATCGCAGATGAGCACGCGCTCCTCGAGCGCTTCGCGGAAGCTCTGCATCGAGATCTCTGTTATCGGGCCGCGACAGGCATCTTTGGATCGTGCTCGGCAGGCGGGATCAGAAGGTCTTCTTTGTCCCAGATGAAGTCGTCTTTGCTGTAGACGGCGAGCTCGTAGTCCTTGCCCATGAAGATGGCGCCAACCGGGCAGGCCTCTTCGCAGTATCCGCAGAAGATGCAGCGCGTGTTGTGGATCTGATAAACCTTCGCGTACCGAGGTCCCGCCATGACGGTGCCATCGTTTTCGGCCGCCTCGAGGTAAATCGCATCCGCCGGACACGCGACGGCGCAGAGCCCGCAGGCGACACACTTCTCGAGGCCGTCCTCGTCGCGCATCAAGACCTGCTTGCCACGCCAGCGGGGGAACATTGGGACCTTCTGGTCAGGGTAGTTCACGCTCACTGGCTTCTTGAACATGTGCTTGAGCGTGGTCGCAAACCCGATGATGAAGGGGCGAATCATGCACGGTCCTCCGCCCAGCAGAATATCACGAGCCCATGTTAGACTCGCCTAGAGTGCCGCACGGGCCCACGTTTCTCTCGGCCAATCAGGTCCTGCTGACCACGCTGCTCGTCCAGCTCGCCGTTGTGGCCGTGGTCGCCACGATGCTGGTGCGATTCTGGCGGTTCCGTCGCATCCTCTTGTCCGAGCGGCGGCCGTGGTCCGACCGCCTGGTCTTTGCCGTCGCGCTGGGTGTGCCGCTGTCGCTCGGCGTCGTCTCGCGTCTCTTGCTTGGGTACAATGCGGCGGACGTGTCGCTGGCAGGCCCGTTTCTGGCCGGCCTCATCGCGGGCCCCTACGCTGGCGCGCTCGTGGGCGTCATGGTCGGCCTCCCTGCCTTCGCCGCGCATGAGATCATTGCGGTGCCGTTCGCCGTTGGTTGTGGCTTTGCCGGCGGTGGCTTGCGTGAGCTTTGTCCCAAAGAAGCGATCTGGCACTTTTCACCGTTCGTCTTCACGCGCGTGCTGCGGTACCTCTGGGCGGCGCTGCGCCGATTCGAGGTCGACTGGCAGATCGCCCTCATCGCCGCGCCGATCGGTCTGGAGCTGCTGCGCCAAGCCCTCGGGCGGCGCTTCGGCGAGGAGCGTCTCTTCTACCTGCCGGCGGATTCGCCATGGCTCCTGGTGCTGGTACTCGTGGGCACGATGCTCTCGGTCGCGATCCCCATCAAGATTTGGAACAATGCGCGGATCGAGCACAAGCTGGAGGAGCAGGAAAAGCTGCTGATGGCAGCGCGCATCCAGTCACTGACCAACCAGATCAACCCCCATTTCCTCTTCAACACGCTCGCCTCGATCTCGTCGTTGATTCGATCGCAGCCCGAAACCGCGCGGCTCCTGATCATTCGTCTCTCGATGTTGCTGCGCCGGCTGCTTCGCAGCCAGGATCACTTCGTCACGCTTCGCGACGAGCTGTCGGCCGTGGACGAATACCTCGATATCGAGTGCGTGCGCTTCGGCGCGAGCCTGCAGGTCGACAAGGACATCGCGCCGGACACGCTGGCGCAAGTCGTGCCGAGCATGATCCTCCAGCCCCTGGTCGAGAATTCCATCAAGCACGGGCTGGCGAACAAGATTGGCGGCGGGCGCGTGCTCATCCGGAGCAGTCGCTATCGAGGACAAACGGTCGTTGAAGTCATCGACAATGGGCTCGGGATGACGCGGGAGCAGATCGACAGCGCCCTCACGCGTGGCGGGCGTGGTATCGGCCTGCAAAACGTGAACGAGCGGTTGCACGTGATCTACGGTGCGCACTGCCGGCTCTCGATTCACAGTATCCCGGGTGAAGGCACGCTCCTGCGGCTCGAGATTCCAGAGGCCGTCTTGCCCGATCGCCGGAGCGCTTGAGCGATGAAGGTTCGCGCACTGGTCGTCGACGATGAGGAGCTCGCGCGTGAGGAGCTGTGCTTCCTCCTGCGTGGCCTGGATGACGTGGAGGTCGTCGGCCTCGCCTCCAATGGTCTCGAAGCGTTGGGCATGCTCCAAACGCTGGCGCCGGACGTCGTGTTCCTCGACGTCCAGATGCCGGGTATGAACGGCTTCGAAGTAGCTCGGCGCATCCTCCAGGGTGAGGCGCCGACCGAGATCGTCTTCGTCACGGCGTTCGACCAATACGCGCTCGACGCCTTCCAGGTGAACGCCGTGGACTACTTACTCAAGCCGGTCGATCTCGCGCGGCTCGAGCAGGCGGTCGGGCGCGCGAAGCGGCGTGTCGCGTCGGATCGAGGGTCGCCGGGGCTGGCGAACCAGGAGCTGGAACGGCTCGTCCAAATGGTGACGGGTCGACAGTCGCGCCCCAGCCCCCAGCTTGCCGTCCGTGTGGGCGAGCGTTTCGTGCTCACACAAGCCGACGAGGTCATTTACGCGTCGCTGGCCAACGAAGTGGTTACTATCGTAGCCAGCTCTCTCAGCGGAACGGCGAGCTGCCGTACGCTGGATGAGCTACAAGCTCAACTGGACCCAGATGTTTTCTGGCGCGTCCATCGCTCGTATCTGGTAAATATAAATAAGATTAAGGAGATCGTCCCCTGGTTCAGTCGGAATTTTATCCTGAGGATGAAAGACGCCAAGGCGACGGAGATTCCGGTCAGCCGCACGCAGACCAAACGGCTCCGGGAGTATCTGAAGCTGTAGCCGGAGATCCGGCGCCCGGCCCGCCGAGCGGGCAGGGCGTCGCGCTCGAGGCTCCACATGTGGCGGCGCGGACTCCTGACGCGGCGGTTGCCGACGTCCAGTCCGGTTGGGCGGTGCCCGCCCCGTTGCCCATCGAGCCCTCGTACAGCGGCGACATCCAACCTGGCGCGCTCCCCCCTGTCGCTGACGCGACGCAGACAGGGCGCGCTGCAGGCGCATCCATCGGCGCCTCCCAGTTCTGGAAGCGCTTTGCGGACGAGGTCTTCACCTGGTTCAAGACCCTCGCGTCAGCCGCCGTCTACGCCACGCTCATCGTCACCTTTGGATTGCAGGTGGCGCGGGTGGAAGGGCAAAGCATGGCGCCCACGCTGGCAGACCAGGATCGGCTCATTGTCAACAAACTGGTCTACCGCATGCACGATCCCGAGCCGGGTGACATCGTGATGCTCTGGTTTCCGCAGAACCCAGAAAAGTCGTTCGTCAAGCGCGTCATCGGCGGCCCGGGTGATGAGGTCCAGGTGGTCGACGGCCATGTCTTCGTCAACAAGGTGCCAGTCCGGGACGACTATGTGCCCCGAGAGTATCGAGGGCACGACGATTGGGGTCCCGAGCTGATTCCGGATGGCTACTACTTCGTGCTCGGCGACCATCGCAACAACAGCTCAGACAGCCGCCATTGGGGCTGGGTGCCAAAGAAGTATGTCATCGGGAAGGTGCAGTTGCGCTGGTGGCCGGTTGGGCATGCGCGGATCTTTGAGTGACGAGTCACTCGTCACTGACCACTGAAATGACGCTCGGCTCTCTCCCCGATCGGCTCCTGCGGCACGTGCGTCTCCGGTCGCGGCTCGTCGGTCACATCGACCGTGTCGACTCCGGCGCGATCGTTGGATGGGCTGCCGACCTAGGGCACGCGGGCCGCCGGCTGGTCGTCGAATGCTGCCACAATGGCCGAGTGCTCGTCTCGGGCGTTGCCAACGAGTTCCGTGAGGATCTCAGGGCTGCCGGCGTTGGCGATGGCGCACACGGATTCAATTGCAGCCTACCCGACAGCTGCGCAGACATTCGCGACCTTCACGTTCGCGTCCGCATCCAGAGCTCGGAGACATGGCTACGGCACCAGGATGGCTCCGAGGTCCCGGTCGACATGAGCGAGTTCCTCTGGTTCGTGGCTGCGGACGTCGTCAACAACTGCAATCTGCGCTGCCCCTTCTGCGTTGTGGACTACAGCGCCGTCACGAAGACGGAGCTGATGACCGAGGAGACATACCGCGCCGTGCTGCGGTTGATCCGGTGCGTGCCCGATGGGCAGTTCTTTCTCTCGTGCCTGCACGAGCCCACGCTGCACCCGAGACTGAGCCAGTTTCTCGAGCTCGTTCCCGACGACGCGCGTAAGAAGGTGTTCTTCACGACGAATCTGGCGAGACCACTCGGAGAGGCCGATTTCAGATCCTGGGCGCGATCCGGGCTCCACCACATCAACGTCTCGCTCGATACGCTCGACGCCGAGCGCTTCGCCGTGCTACGCAAGTTCGGGCGCATCGAGGTCTTCAAGAAGAATCTCGATCTGATGACGTCGGTGTTTCGGCAGACGCCTGGTGCGCCGCCGCTGCGCTACATCACCATGGCGTTCAAATCGAACGTCGACGAGCTTCCGGAAATCGTTCGGCACTCGCGCGAGCATTGGCTGGCGAGCGAGAACGAGATTCGCTATACGTTCAACGTCGCGCACATCACCGACGACTTTCGCCGCCGAGAATATCTGCACAAGGACGACTGGGATCTGCTCACGGATCGGCTCCACCGAACTGGTTACCCGGTGCTCATCTCGTATCCGCCCGAGGAGGACTACGAGGAGAAAACGCTGCCCTCGCAGAACTATTACGAGTTCCAGGGCCCAACGGGCGATCCAGCCTATCTGCGGCTCCTGAGGCCGCTCGGTCTCCGCGTGCGCCCCGACGGCACCGTGTTCGTCGGGGGCGCGGAGGACGCGCTGCGGGTCAACATCAACGCCCTGGATGATCCGGTCCCCTTCTTTCGCGCCCTGTCGAGACAGTGTCAGCCCCGGCGCCCGACCTGAGCAGTATGTGGCGAGAGGTTCTGTAGCGCAGGCCTTTAGGCCTGCCATCAGCAGGTCGGCCGTACCACGGCAGGCCTAAAGGCCTGCGCTACGGCTGTCGTTTGCACGTCATAGCACCCGTAGCAGCGTGTGGAACTCGTCTGAGAAGGGATAGCTCACTGGACCTTCGACGATCTCGATCGGGCGGACGTGTCGCGCGAACCAGCGGATCAGCATGACGATGTCGGCCGGCTGGAAGACGTGGAAATGGATGCTGTAGTCGATCCGTTCCAGCCGCCTCGCTTCATCGATCGCAGCCTGTCCCTGCTTCGAGAGGACAGTGATGACGAAGTCCAGGAAGTGCTCGGCGTCCCTCTCTCGAGACGGCTCCCGGTAGTCCCGGATCATGTGCTCGAGCGGTGTGCGCTCCCGAAAGCGATCGAAGGTCGCCCGCTTGTCCGGCAGGATCAAGTAGACCAACCCGCCGGGGCGCACCACACGGCACCAGGCCGCGAGCGCCCCGAGGGGATCGCGCATGTGCTCGAGGAGGTGGGCGGCAATCAGGAAGTCTTCGGACGCGTCCGGCAGCGTGCCGAGGGTATGGGCATCGTCAACGATGTCTGGCGCGGTGAAGGGAAACAAATGGAGCTCGTGGTACTCCGCCCGTAACTCGGAGAGATCGTGGCGGTCCACATAGCGCACCGTCATCCCTGGGTGCGTCTGAAGCGGCCTGGAAAGCGCACCAATCTCGATCCCCGATCCGCTGAGCCGACGTGAGAAGTGTGCGCGCCAGTCCTTCGGCCGCCGTGACACCAAGCTCCTGTCGCCGAGCTGCGCCCCCGCCAATTTCAGCTTCCAGGGCGCATTGCGAACACGCTTCTTCCATCGCTTCCAGTCCGTGAGAAATAGGTCGATTCCCAACCAAATGCGCACTCGAGCGTCTCCCCGGCGGTGCCGCTACCTGTCGCTCGTGCCGTTTGTGGTTTCCTCCTTCTCCTTCTCTTCCCCGCCTGGCGCCTTTTCCCATGTGTACTCGCGCTTGGTCACGTGCTGTTCGAACCAGGCGAGCTCGACGTTCATCTTGAAGAGCTCGTGGCGCAGCTCCGCCCAGCCGTGCGGTTCACGAGGCGCCATGTAGAGATGCGTGGGCACGCCATTCGCTCTGAGCGCGCGATGCATCTCGACCGACTGGGGCGGCGGCACACGCACGTCGCGCTCGCCGACCAAGAAGATGGTTGGTGTCTTGACGTTCGCGACATCTTTGAGCGGCGAGTTGTCCCAGTAGGCCTGGATGGGCGCCTCCTTCTCCCACGGCGTGCCGCCGAACCAGGGCGTACGATACGAGCGGACATCGCTCTGGCCATACATCGAGACCCAGTTGGACGCGCCCGCTCCCGACGCGGCCGCCTTGAAGCGGTTCGTGAAGGTGATGAGCTTGTTCGTCATGTGGCCGCCAGCGCTCCACCCCATCGCGGCGAGCCGGTCTGGATCGGCCAGCCCCATCTCGATCACGGCATCGACGCCGGCGAGCACGTCCAGGTGGGCGTTCTGAAAGTAGTGGCCCACCATGTCCCGCAGGAACTCATCACCATAGCCCGTGCTGCCGCGATAGTTCGGCTTGAGCACGGCATACCCTTTCGCCGTCAACACCTGCACATAGCTGCTCCAGCCGCCGAAGCCGAACTTGTCGGAGGCATGGGGCCCGCCGTGCGTCTGCACGATCAGAGGATGGCGCGCGCCCGGCTGATGGTCGAGCGGATAGTACAGCAACCCTTCAACCATCTGCCCGTCAGCGCCCTTCCATTCGATCCGGACCTGCTTGGGCAGCTTGAATGTCTGCGTCAGGTCGTCGAAGAGATGCGTCACGCGCTGCGGCGCCGTGCTGCCCTCGCCGAGCGTCCAGATCTCCCCCGGATTGGTCGACTCGTCTTCGATGAACAGGTGGCGGTCAAGCTCCGGCAGGTAGTGCCAGCCGCTCAGCGCATGCTCGCCGTCGGTCAATTGCTCCGGTGTGCCGCCATCGGTCTCGAGCCGAAACAGCTCCGAGTGCAGGCCCATGTTCGCGCTGAAGTAGATGGCGCTGCCATCCTTCGACCAGGTTGCACGCTGCACCTCGTAGCGCAGGTCGGCAGTGAGGATGCGTGGCGCGCCGCCGGCGGCGGGCACGACGAAGATGTTGTGGTTATAGGGTGATTCGAGTTGCGCGTCGGCACCGGCGAGGAAGAGGATCTGGCTATTGTCCGGCGACAGCGTGGCATTGCTCTCGATGGCGCTATTCTTCGTCATTTGGGTCGCGTCGCTGCCATCGGCGTCCATCACCCAGATCTCCCGTCGCTCGTTATCGCCGATGAGCGGGCTCGGACCTCGGTGACACACGATCCGGGTGCCGTCGCGCGACAGCTCGTAGGCGAGGATCGAGAAGTCTCCCTGGGTGATCCGCGCCTCCTTCTGTGCCGCGACGTCGATGTTCCACAGATGCGCTTGCCTGTAATCCTCGTCGAACGCGTAGACGTCGTCCTTTAGCTTTTCGCGCGCCTTCAAATCGTTAGATTTCGGATCCTCCGCGATGAAGTACAGGCTCTTGCCGTCCGGCGCCCAGGCCACGGCCGACACCGATGTCTCGTGCGACGTCAACCGACGTGCTTCTCCCCCGTCGTTCCGGATCAACCAAATCTGCGACTGGGCGTCCTCCTCCTCCTTCTCTTCTCCCTCCCCCTCGCCTCGTTTGGCGATAAACGCTGTCGTCTTCCCATCTGGAGACCAGCGAGGGTGCCCCTCGCCCTGTGCGCCGTTTGTCAGCTGCCGCAGATTCGAGCCGTCCGCGCTGGCACGCCATACGTGGTCGATGCGCTTGTTGGCCTTCCAATCGGCCTCGCTCTTGACGAACAGTATCTCTTGGCCGTCCGGCGATAACTGCGGGTCGCTGATGCGTGGCATGTTCAGCAGATCCACCATCGTCATCGGCCGTGGGCTCTGCGCTCTTGCCGGCCACGCGACAAGCAGTGCAATCAGGACAACGCCACGAGCCACACTGCGCCTCGTCATACTCTCAGCTCCCTTTGCGGCCGCCTCGGCGAGGCGGCCCTACCATCGTCTCTGGTAGGGCGCGTTCGCCGAACGCGCCGTCTTGCGGCCACCTCGGCGGGGCGGCCCTACCTCGCTTGTGCCACTCGCGCTGCGAGCTCTCGATCGACTTCGAGCAACGCCGCAGGATCCGATCCGGCCAGATCCAACTTGGCCACGATGTCGCGCGCCATCTTTTCTTCCTCGACTTGCTCGGTGAGAAACCACTGGAGCTCGACGACGGAGGCAAAATCTCTGTTGGTGTGTGCCAGCTCGTAGAGCGTGTCGATCTGGCGGCTGACCTCTTCCTCTTGCTCGAGCGCGCCCTTGAATACCTCACCGAGGCTCTTGGCCTTCGTGTGGTTCGGCGCATCGATGTTCGTCAACATGACGCGGCCGTTCCTGGCAATCACGAAGTCGAAGAGCCGCAGCGCGTGTCCACGCTCCTCGTCACTCTGGATGCGAAGCCACGTGGCGGCCCCGGGAAAGTTCAACTGCTCACATGCCGCCGCCATCGCCAGATAGGAGTGGGATGCCCACAGCTCGTTGTTGATCTGCTGATTGATTGCGTCGATGACGGTCTGAACCATGCTCTTTGCCTCCTGGAAAATTGTCTTCAGCGCGCTCGCTTCACACGCTCAGTTAGACGGCTTCGGCGTGTACGCACTATCCCTGTATAACGCGTCGATGACATTTTGCCAACGGGCAACGACGATACTGCGTCTCACTTTCAATGTTGGCGTGAGCTCACCACCTTCGACGGTGAACTCGGTTGGGAGCAACGCTAGCCGTTTGACGCGCTCGTACTGTGCGAGATCACCATTCACACCGTCGACGATTTCCTGATAGATCGCCTGCGTTTCTGGGCGCTCGCACGTGGCGTCACGACTCAGCGCGGGCAGACCGGCGGCGGCCAGGCGTGGCGCGAGCACGGCAAAGTCCGGCACGATGAGCGCGGCGATGAACTGTCGCCCATCGCCGATGAGCATGGCTTCTGCAATGAGCGGGTGTCGCTTGAGCAAGTCTTCGATGGGCTGCGGCGCCACATGCTTGCCACCGGAGGTGATCAGCAGATCCTTCTTGCGATCGGTAATCGTGAGATAGCCATCCTCGCTCACCGTCCCGATATCTCCCGTGTACAACCAGCCGTCACGTAGCACATCGCTGGTCGACTCCGGCTGCTTGTAGTAGCCCAGCATGACGTTTGGACCGCGCGCGAGGATCTCGCCGTCTTCGGCCGTGGTGAGCTCGACGCCGGGCACGGCACAACCAACCGTGCCGAGGCGTGGCGCGTCGAGCGGGTTCACCGAGAGCACCGGCGCCGTTTCCGTCAGACCGTAGCCTTCAATCAGGCGCAGGCCGACCGCGTGAAAGAAGGCGCAGACCTCGCGGGACAGCGGTGCGCTCCCAGAGACGAGCACACGGGCGCGGTCCGTCCCGGTGCGCGATCGGATCTTGGCCAACACCAACCGGTCGGCGATGCCGTGGCGCAGCCGTAGCGGCAGCGGCGGCCGCTGCCTGCGCTCCAGGCGCACGCGCGCCAGCGCGTACCCGCATGCCAGTGCCCAGTCGAACAACTTCTGCCGCGGTGCCGAAGCGGCGGCCCTGGTCTCCATCACGCGCGCGTACAGCTTTTCGAACACGCGCGGCACGCCGGTCATGACCGTCGGCCGCGTTCGCTTCAGGTCGCGGGCCAGCGTGTCTAGCGACTCCGCAAACACGATCTTCACGCCCTCGTAGAGGTAGATGTAGGCAATCGTGCGCTCGAAGGCGTGGCTGAGGGGAAGGAACGAGAGCGCGGTGTCGGCCGGCGAGCATCCCAGGATGCGACCGCAGGACACGACGTTGGACACGACATTGTGGTGGCTGAGCATGACACCCTTTGGCTCACCTGTCGTGCCCGACGTGTAGATGATCGTGGCGAGATCATCGGGCTGCACGGCATCGGTGCGGCGCTCGAGCTCGATGCGACGATCGGCGGTCGAGGCGAGCAGCTCGTGTCCTCGCGTCACCAGATCGGCCAATGTGATCAGGGACCCCGTCACGGCAGCGGGTCCCGCGGCGCCCGTGCCCGCGGGATCGTCGAGGTCGAATATCACCACGCCTTCGAGGTCCGGCAAGAGGTGGCGCACGCTCTGCACCTTGGCCGCTTGCGCGAGATCCGACGCGAACACGAAGCGCGACTGGCTGTGCTCGAGGATGTATCGCGTTTGCGCGGGGGCGAGAGTCGGATAGACCGGGACCGTGACGGCGCCAATCGACAACGTGGCAAGGTCGGCCAACAGCCATTCGGGCCGGCTGGGTGCGAGGATCGCGACGCGATCGCCCGGCTGAACACCGCGCGCGATCAAGGCGATCGCCAAGTCCTGCACGCGGTCGGAAAACTCCGTCGTGGAGAATGTGTCGTCGCGCGCCTCGCGGCAGCGGCCGATGAAGACGTCCCGCTGGAAGTATGTCCGGACATACCGTGGAACGTCGGCAAGGGTGCGGATCTTCGCAGGGTCGGGTGCAGCAAATGGTGACGTCGTGACGGTTCTGGGCGCGGCCATATTCCGTCTGTCCCAGGCGATTTCGTGAACGTTGCAAAACTGCGCGTCAGCCGCGCGTGAGGACCGCGCTGAGGATCGCGACAAGCGTCGTGAGAAGGATCCCGACAATCCAGATGAAGTGCCGCGACATCTTGTCGTGGAGACCGTCGTGGAGACCGTCCATTCGCTGTTCCACACGGTCCATGCGTTGGTCCAGCCGCTGGCCCAGATGTCGAATGTCCGCTCGGATGTCCAGAAACGTTTGTGACTGTTCGACCATCTGCCCCTCGATGTGAGCGACCCGTTCCTGCTGCGTACCCATCCCGCGCCTCCCGTAGCATAGCGTCGTCTGGGGGAATTCTCAAACGCGCATCGCACGGTATCGCAGGATTCGTGCCAGCCCATTGTCGCGGAGAACAGCCAAGAAGCCCTGTCTAAGACGCAGCGATTGCAGCGATCAACCGCTGAGACCGTTGCCGATTCTGCCAACAGGAATCCGGCTACGCGTCCTTCGTGCCGCCACGTTTCTCGACGAGTCGGATGTCGCCAATCACCATCTCACGATCGACCGCCTTGACCATGTCGTAGATTGTGAGCGCCGTAACGGCGACGGCTGTCAGGGCCTCCATTTCCACGCCGGTTTGCGCGGTGGTACGCGCCGTCGCCTGGATCTCATACCCGTCCCGGCGTGCACGCAGCTCCACGGCTGCGTGCGTCAGCGGCAGCGGGTGGCACAGCGGAATCAGATCAGCTGTTTGCTTGGCCGCCATCACGCCCGCCACACGTGCCACTTGAAGAGGATCTCCCTTTGCGATGCGGCCGCTCCGGACGAGTCGCAGCGCCTCTGGGCTCAGTCGGATGTGCCCGCGCGCCACCGCCTCACGCACTGTGACGCGCTTCTCGGTCACATCGACCATCCGCACACGCCCAGTAGCATCTACGTGCGACAGGCTGCCGGCCGGTCTTCTCTTGTTAAGTCGCTTGCGCTTCAAGCAGTCATCCCTTCCCCGATTCCTACTCTTCTCTTCCTTGTGCGAGGTAGAAGGACAGGCTTTCGAGTGACACCGTCAGGTCCACATTCTTGAGCTTCACGCCACGCGGCGCTCGAATCGGCGCCGGTGAGAAATTGAGAATGGCCTTGATGCCAGCCGTGATTGCGAGATCGACGACCGCTTGCGCGGCGGCGGCAGGGACCGCGTTGACGGCAATCTCGACGTGCTCTCGCTGCGCGACGCGCTCCAGGTCACGCAGGGATCGAATCGGAACGCCCGATTTCGAGTACCCTCCGATCTTCTCACGCATGATGTCGAAGAGCGCGACGATGTCGAAGCCGTCGTCGCGGAAGCCTGCGTAATCGGCCAGGGCGAGCCCAAGGTTGCCGGCGCCCAGGATGACGACCTTGATTGCGCGATCCAATCCCAGGATCTCGCGCAGGTGGCGTTTGAGGTCCTTGACGTAATAGCCGACGCCGCGGATCCCAAACTCGCCAAAGTATGCAAGATCCTTCCGGATCTGTGCGGCGTTCAGATGAAATTGTTCCGCGAGCGCCAACGAGGAGACCGTCTTGACGCCCGAGATCTCCAACGCCTCCAAACACCGCAGATAGATGGAGAGCCGCGCGGTAGTGAGCTCCGAGATCTGATCGGTCACCGGTCGCGTGTGCGGTCGCTTGGCCACGAGCGATTCATTCTATCGGCAAGGTGGGAAAAAGGGGACAGGCCCGTTTTCCGGGAACTAACGCCGTCGAAACGGGGCCTGTCCCTTTTCCCGGCGGGCATGTTCCCGGCGGGCATTGCAGCCTGGTTCAGGGAGGACTACACTGTGACCCTCACCATGTCGGATACTCCTACTCCGCTCTCGCGCTGGTACGCGCTATGGACGCGGTCTCGTCACGAGAAGGTGGTGCGTGACCGGCTGGCCGAGAAGGACGTCGAGGTCTTCCTCCCCACGATCATGCGGTGGAGCCGTTGGAGGGACCGCAAGAAGGAGATCGATTGGCCCCTGTTTCCAGGCTACTGCTTCGCCAGGTTCGACGCGGACGATCGCCTGCGGATCCTCAAATGTGACGGTGTGGTGACCATCGTCGGCGTGCACGGCGCGCCCTCTCCGATTCCCGACGGGGAGATTGATGGCGTGCGCCAGCTCGTCGAAAGCGAGCTCTTGTACGATCCCTGTCCCCTGATCAAGGAGGGGACAAAGGTCGTCGTGGCCTACGGTCCGTTGAAGGGCGTTGTCGGGCGGTTGATCCGGAAGGGCTCGCACGCGCGGCTCCTGATTGCCGTGGACCTCATCGGGCACGGCGCCAGTGTTCAAGTGGACGCCGCGGATGTGAGAGTGCTGTGAGGAATCTCGCGGCGACGCCGCCGACTCGTTACGTTTTCCTTGCCTAATTTTCGCGCTCGAGCTTGACAGGCCTGGCCGGCGGCGAGATCCTAGGGACGGTTTTTATCCATGGCTTCTCCGGTACGGTATCTTGCCGGCTCAGCCATTGGCGAGTCTTAGAAGTCGACTGCGACATGGCAGATGTTAGGAGTTCACCATGAAGCGATTTGTATCCCGCGCCTTGATCGTCGCAATGGTGCTTGCCTATCAGCCGCTTCCCGTGGCGGCGGCGCCCGCATGGGGCACCGACGCCGGGAGGATTTCCGGCACAGCGGTCCTGAACAGTCAACCGGCGCCCAACGCGGCCGCGCGCCTACGGAGCCTCATGACCGGCCAGCTCGTCGGCACGACCGCGTCCGACTGGCAGGGCGGGTTCGATTTCCAAGGCCTTTCGGCGGGCAGCTACATCGTCGAGCTGGTAGGTGCTGATGGCCGTGTGCTCGGCACGAGCGCACCCGTGATGTTGTCCCCAACCTCGATGGCCGTCGGCAATGTGGCGGTGACCGCGATGGCACCGTTGCCGAGCGGCGTGGGTCAGACCCCCGAAAGCACGCAAGCACCACAAGATCCCGAGCCGGCCGCTGGCGCTCCGGTCGGGGGGCGTAACAAAGCCCTCCTGTGGGCCGTCCTCGGCGCGGCGGCAGCGGCGGCAATCGTGGTGGCCATCGTCGTCGCAGACGATGACGATGACGTGAGCCCCTCGACCTAGCGCAGATCGCCCGCTCTCCCATCCCGGCTCTTCACGGCCGGTCCGGCACACCGGACCGGCCGTTTTGTTGTGTGTTCGGGCTAAGTCAATGTTGAGTTTACGCTTCCACTGTTTGCTTAAGAGCAGTTCTGCGCTAAGATGCCCTCCACAACGTCCGGGCCCCGCTCCGCTCCAGGAACCCCGTAGGAGTTGGACGTGTCCCCGCTAGCCCTCCGGTTCCCTACTGGAGGGGGCTTACAGTCTCCACCCCACGACTGTAAGTCAGGGGGCGAAGCTTTCTCTCGCGTTCGTTTTTGTGCCTTGCGAGGTCGCATGGCCGGACGTCTCCTCGCGATTGTCCTGGTCGGTAGCACTCCCCTGGTTGGCTGTCAGAACAGTCCACCTCCGCGCGAAGCGCGGTTCCGCGTCGAACAAGCCGGTATTGCCGCTCAGTACGACGAGAGCACGGGACGACTGCGCCGGCTCGAAGTGGATCTCGACAAAGACGGTCGGGTGGACACCTGGACGTACATGGATGGCGAGCAGGTCGAGCGCATCGAGAGCGACACCGATGGCGACGGCACGCTCGATCGTTGGGAGTACTACACGGCCGGCAATGTGCTCGAGAAAGTGGGCTCGTCTCGCGCCGAAGATGGCGTGGTCGACACGTGGACGTATCGAGACGCGAACGGCGGCGTCAGCCGCCGAGACCTTTCGACTACGCGCGATGGGACGGCCGACCGGATGGAGTTCTACGAGAACGGGCGGCTGACGCGTGTCGAATCGGACAGCGATGGTGACGGGCGAGTCGACAAGTGGGAAACGTTCGATCCACCCTCCGACGAAGGGCAATCGCCCCTGCTGCGAAGCGTCGCGTTCGACCCAGATGAGCACGGCCGTCCGCGGCGCCGGATTCAGTACAACGCCGACGGAAGCTTCGATCGTCTCGAGGTGGATCAGGATGGGAATGGCGTTTTCGCGCCGCCGGCAACTCCGTAGGCTCAGGTACGGCGCGCTCGTCGCGTCGCCAGTGATGATGATGCTCGTTGCTCCCGTCGTGCATGCGCAGGAGGACGAGGATCCGGTTGCCAGCGCGCCCGTACGTCTCGGCCCCGTGGGGCTCGCCCCAACGATTGCCATTACGAACCTCGGCGTCGACACGAACGTCTTCCACCAAGCATCGGAGTCCGATTCGGACTTCACAGCCACGCTGAGCCCGGAGACGGACCTGTGGCTGCGCACCGCCGATGGTCTCTTGAGCGTGAACGGGAGACTCGACTTCGTGTACTTCGGGCAATTCAAGTCCGAGCGATCCGTCAACGGCTTCGGCCGAGCGCAATATGAGTATGCCTTCAACAAGCTCAGGCCGTTTGCCTCGGTCACCGTGCTCAACACTCGGGCCCGGCCCGGTTATGAGATCGACGCGCGGGCCCGACGGCTCGAGAGCACGGTCACGGCCGGCGTCGAGCTTCGCGCGCTCAGCAGGACCAGCGTGGAGCTGGCCGCACGCCGACGCACCGTCGACTTCGCTGGTGACGCCGTATTCATGGGGACGCGGCTCGAGGAGCAATTGAATCGCCGTGTCGAAGGCGTTGACCTCACGATTCGGCAGCGGCTTACCCCGCTGACGACAGCGGTCCTGCGTGCCTCGGGCGAACGTCAGCGATTCGATATCAGT